>JACPFH010000382.1:0-1662 GCA_016183075.1 Deltaproteobacteria bacterium
GTGCGGCTACATTGAAATCGGCAACGATAATTTAATCGGCCCCGACGTGTATATTGCCGACTCCAATCACATGTTCATCGATGGAAAGGCGCCCAAAGACCAGCCCATGGAGATCGGGACGGTGAGTATCGGCGATGGGTGTTGGATCGGCGCTCGAGCGGTTATTCTAAAGGACGTGCATCTTGGAGATGGGTGCGTTGTCGGGGCTGGGGCGGTGGTCACAAGAAGCTTTGACGCTGGGTCCATCGTTGCGGGCGTCCCGGCACGCCTTATCGGGCGGCGGGGGGCTGAGAGGGATCAAAAACGCCCCGGGGTAGCGTGCGGCCGTGCGGTTCCATGAAGAGACGGGGGATAGCCAGCAGGCGTTGCCGATTTCCGTTGTCATTCCGACCGTGGATCGCCCCCAGCTTCTCGGCAAATCTCTGGAAACCTTCTTCAGCCAGGATGTTGAAGCGAAAGAGATTGTAGTGATCGATGCGTCGGATAGCCCGGAGACGCTTGCACTCTTTCAGAGTTTTCATGGAGCCGCGACGGTTTCACCGAACGGACTGTCGCGGGAGAGGCGGCGTACGCGGGTTGTTTATCGCCAGGCTTCGGCACGCGGCGCTGCATGCCAGCGTAACGAAGGCGTCGAAATCGCTTCCCAGCCGTTCATTCTCTTTATGGATGATGACGTGGAATTACAGCAGGGTTGTCTTGCGAAGCTTTGGAGCGCGATGATCTCGGATGAGCGGATCGGCGGCGTTAGTTCGATGATCCTGAACCAAAAATACACCTCGCCTGGTTTGGCGTCGAGGGTTTTATATTTCCTGGTTTCAGGAGAGAAATCTGAGACTTTTGCCGGGAGGTGCCTTGGTCCAGTCCTGGCGCTTCTCCCGGAAGATCGGGATGAGTTGCCTGAGGTCGTGCCCGTGGAGTGGCTCAATACCACCTGTACTCTCTACCGAAGGGAGGCCCTTCCGATGCCTGTGTTTCCAAGTCATTTCACAGGATATTCCATGGCCGAGGACATTAATCTGTCGTTGACGGTCGGCAAAGCATGGAAGTTGGTCAACGCCAGAACGGCTCGAATCTTCCACAACAGCGGCTCCGGGCCGTATAAACCCACGGGCGCTGCATTGGCTAAGATGTCTCTCATCAACCGGCACTATATTATGACAAAGACTTTAGGGCGGACGACCGTTTTGGATTACGCGAAGCTCGTCCTGGTGGAGGCTTTCGGGATCGTCACTTCGCTCCGATACGCTCGGGCGTGGGCGGAGCTTCCGGCGATCTTGTTGGGTAAGGTTCAGGGCATCCTGACGATTGCCACCGGCCGGTAGGACGCGGCGACCGCAGGCTATGGCGCCACTGGTAACAATTCTCTGTGTCACCCATAATCGGCGAGAACTTGTGCTGCGCTGTCTCGAATCTTGCGCCAGGCAGGACTATCCCAACCTGGAGATCCTCGTCGTTGTGAACGGAAGCACGGACGGATCGGAGGAAGCCATCCGACGCCAGTTTCCTCAGGCAAAAATCATTAGCACGCACACCAATCTCGGGATTTTCCCGGCGCTGAACCTGGCGATCGCGAACGCTTCGGGCGATTACATCATGAATGTCGACGATGACGCGCATTTCATTGACTCCGACGCGATCAGCAAAATGGTTAAAGCGTTTGAA
>JACPFH010000382.1:1702-2139 GCA_016183075.1 Deltaproteobacteria bacterium
AACTGGTTAAAGCGTTTGAAGAAAGCCCCATCCTGGGGGCGGTGACCTGCAATCTCGAAGGGCCGACGGAAACACCCCTTAACGGGACCGATCAGTATGTACATACGTTTCCTGCCGGTTTTACTCTAGTTCCTAAGAAGGTTTTTACGGAGTGGGTGGGCTATTATCCAGACATTTTTTTTCGTGATGCTGGTGAAACGTACATCTCGACGGCCCTCTGGGATCTCGGCAGACCCGTCAAAAAGCTTTGTGGGGTGCGAATGTATCATTTTCGGACCGCACAGGGCCGCTCCGACTGGGACTGGAAATTCCACGGGCTCAGGAGCCAGATCCTCGTGGCCCTCATGCGGGAGCCATGGTATCTGCTGCCGCCTGTGCTGTTTTCTAAAGGCTTGAAGAGTCTTGTGCAATACATCCGCTGGGGACACTTCTTCACC
>JACPFH010000383.1 GCA_016183075.1 Deltaproteobacteria bacterium
ATCCGCGCAGCTAAGAGGTACGGGGCCAGAGGAGTGGGAATTGAGATCGATCCCGAGTTGGTGGAACGCTCGCGGGCTGCGGCCAAAAAGGAAGGGGTGGATCATTTAGTTGAGTTTAGAGAGCAAGACGCCCTCACCGCGGATCTGTCGCAAGCCACGGTCGTGACGCTCTATATGCTGCCGGAATTCATTGTAAAGTTGCGCCCGCTTTTCGCCCGGCTTCGGCCCGGCTCCCGCGTGGTTTCCCACGATTTCGAGATCGAAGGCTGGCCGCCCCAAAGAGTGGAAAGGATGGATGGCGGGTGGCTCCACCGCCACACGATCTATCTCTGGAGGATCGAGGGGCCGCCGCGGTAAAGGGAGTCGCCCCACTGGGAGGAGCTCCCGCAGCGATTACATGAAGTGGGTGCCCCCGTCGATACAGAGAAGCTGCCCGGTCATAGAGTCGCTCTCCGAGGAGGCAAGGAAGAGAACGGTGCCCACGATGTCGGCCTCAACCTGACTTCGAGGAAAGCAGCGCTGCTCGTTGCGCTTCTTCTCGTACTCGGGATCGACCTGGCGCCCTTCGGTCACGGTGAAGCCCGGGGCCACGGTGTTGACGCAGATGCCGTGGCCGCCTAGTTCGCGCGCCATGGCGCGAGTCATCGAGATGACCGCGCCTTTGGAGGCGACATAGTGGATGTAGTTGGGATTCCCGTTCAGCGCGACGCTCGAGGAGATATTGACGATCTTGCCTTTGCCTCGCTGCTTCATGTAGGGGAAAGCCGCCTTGGCGCAGAGCCACACCCCCCGGATATTCACCGCCATCGCTTTGTCGAACTCATCCACGTTCATTTCCCAGAACGGACTCTTTTTCACGTTCATGAAGTAGGCGGCGTTGTTAATGAGAATATCCACCCCGCCGAAGCGCTTGGCTGTCTGATCGACCATGGCCTTGACGCTCGCCTCGTCGGACACATCGCACTGGAGGCTCATCGCCTGCCCGCCCTGGTCTTGGATCGCTTTGACCACGGGCTCGGCGCTGATCAAATCAGGCAGAGAGACTTTGGCCCCTTCTTTGGCGAAAGCCAGGGCGTAAGCCTTGCCGATTTTTCCTCCGCCTCCCGTGATGATGACGATTTTGTCTTTAAACCGCATAAGACCTCCTGGCTACTGCTTCATCGTTGAGTCCGTACAGACGACTGGTTTTTCTCCAGAACGCTTATAACAGCCCTTTTCCAGCGGAGTCAATATAACAAACTTTCAGCCCTGGCTTGGGCTTCGCGATCAGGTTGACGTGCCGGGGCCTTATGGGCTACTCTCCGGCCCCAAGGAGGGATTGATGATGATCAGGCTCTCTTATTTGTGGATAGCTATTGCCAGCCTTACCTTCACCGCGTCGGTCTCGGCGCAAGAACCCTTCTACAAGGGAAAAACGATTCGCATCATCGTGGGCGCCTCAGCCGGTGGGGGCTACGATACCTATTCCCGGACTATTGCCCGACATATGGGGAAGTACATTACCGGCAATCCTACCATAGTTGTGGAGAACATGCCGGGAGCGGGCTTTCTGATCGCTACGAATTATATGTATAAGGTCGCGAAGCCCGACGGCCTTACGATCGGCCATTTCATCGGGGGCCTATTCTTACAGCAGTTCCTGAGTTTAAGGCCGGGGATCGAGTTCGATTCTAAGAAGTTTGAGTACATCGGTGTCCCGACGCAGGACAACTACATGCTCGGCTTATCCAAAGCCGCCGGGATCAGCAGCATGGAGCAGTGGCTTGCCTCGAAAACCCCCGTAAAGCTTGGCGGTGTTGGCCCGGGCTCTGCGACAGACGATATTCCTAAGATTCTTGCGGCGACGATCGGGTTGCCGATGCAGCTTGTCACAGGCTACAAAGGAACCGCCGATGTCCGGCTTGCGTTCCACAGCGGGGAAGTGCAGGGAGTCTGCAACGCCTGGGAATCTTTCAAGGCGACCTGGCGTAAGGAGGTGGACTCCGGTGAGGTAGTTATGATGGCCCAGAATATCGCCAAGCCGCATCGGGACCTCCCCAACGTCCCGCTGGTTATAAACTTCGCCAAG
>JACPFH010000387.1 GCA_016183075.1 Deltaproteobacteria bacterium
GCGAACCTGACCAGGTACAAAAGCACAAGCCAGCATTGCAGCTCGCTCGAAGTCGTCCGCATGGACGCGGCGGATTTCCCGCTCCCGCCGACGCCGCTCGTCTGTTATTTCTACAATCCCTTCGGAGAGCCGATCATGGGGCGGGTGCTCAGGAATATCGAAGAGTCTTTGAGCGGGCACCCGAGAGAGCTGGTGGTGGTTTATCTCTATCCGGAACTCGACTATTTATTCGAGCGCCAAAGCTTACTCATCAACGTCAGGCGAAAAGAGTGGTGCTCCATCTACAGGAGCAACCGGGGGCCGATCCTCCCGATCAGGGAGCGCGAAGAGCTGGAAGAGGGCGCCGCGCCGCAGGGGAGCAGCGTGCTCGCTCTGGAGTGAGGGTCATACCTGCCGCACCCAGACCGTCTGGAGCGAGGTGGCGTAGCCGATCGCGGAAGCGAGCGGGATTCCCTTCCCTTGGAGTTCTTCCACGAGCCTGGCGGCGTGCTTTTGGGCCAACAGCACGTCAACCATGATGAACGGATTCTTATGTCTTGGAACAAGAACGGCCGGTTTTCTTTTTTTTGATGTAAGCGACCGCGTACTCACATCCAGAAGTGCCGCCTCAAAGCAAGCGAAATCTACTAAATGCCCAGTTGCTGGGCAATTCCTGACATCGATTACTCATGGCATGGGAATTGCTCACACGAGCGTCGTTTAAGGTTCCGCAGGACAAAGTTGTGAGGGAAAGGGCGTTGAACTTAACAGGAGGTGAGCGGTGAAGCGGTTGCGATTTCTGGTTGCCGGCATCTTGTTGTTCGTCCCGACGCCCTGGAGCGGCCTGGCGTCGGCCGCGGCCATAGACGACCTGGTAGCAGCGGCGAAGAAAGAGGGCACTCTCGACGTGTACGCGCCATCCGGCCTGACTCCCCCGGGCGCGCAGGCACTGGCGGACGCCTTGAACAAAAAGTACGGTCTCAGCATCAGGGTGAATTATCCCCCCGGGCACAAGTTCACGGGCGACGTGGGGAAGATGGTCGGCCTTGCGACCGCTGGCCTGGCGCCGGAATGGGACGTCATGGTGATCCATGACGCCGGCCACGCCACACTGTGGCGCAGGAAGCTTCACAAGCTATTCGAGTACAAAAAACTGGGCGTCAATTCGGAAATGATCCACTACGACAACGGCACGGTCACGTTCGCGAACCAGTTTGCCTTGCCCGCTTATAACAGCAAGGTATTGCCTGCCAAGGACGTTCCCAAGAGATGGGAGGATCTTGTGGACCCCAAGTGGAAGGGAGGCAGGCTGGGCGTATCTAACGCAGTCCACCACGTGGCCCGGCTTGCCACCGTGTGGGGAGAGACAAAAGCGACGGAATTTGCAAAAGCCCTGGCCAGGCAGCAACCTTTTCTGGGCACGCTTCCGGCGCTGTCCACGCGTCTCGAAATCGGAGAGATCCACGTCGCTTTTACGCTTCTCGATAGTTTCATTCACAGAGCTAAGGTTTCGGGTGCGCCGATCGTTTTTGCCGAAGGGATTGAGCCGGTGATCTCCCCGGCGTTGCACGCCGGCGTGCTCAAGGGCGCGCTGCACCCCAACGCGGGGCATCTCTTTACTGCGTTTCTTTCAACTTCGACGGCTCAAGAAATCTGGGAAAGGTACGAAGGGCAAAGCTCTGCCTTGATCCCCGGAACTAGGGCCTACAAGTACGCCCAAGGCAAGACGGTCCTGTACATGACTCAACACCAAGCCGAGATGATGGACAGACTGACGAGAGAGTACGGTAGGATCCTTGGCTGGACGAAGTAGGAAGCGTTCAGGGAACAGAACAATCTTATATCGAAAGGCCTGGCCCCACAGCCTTGACCTTGTCGCGCACTACGGGAGCACCTTCGTTGCATTCCCCATATTTCTTACGGCCCGTCTGCTGCATCGCCATTTGATGCCTTACATACTCGCATTGCGTCCGGGTAAAGAAGCCGTCCTCCTTGACAGTGTAGCCCTTAAGCTCGTCGGTAATGGTGAAGTAGAAAAGGTAAAGGATTAAGGCCAACATTCTCGTCCTGTCATTTCACTTTGGCTGTCAATGAAATCCCGGTTACCTGAGAGTTACCTCGGGGCTAGATGATCCGGCAGGCTGGCCGAGCACCTCTCTCGCCAGGCTTTCCAGATCCTCCCCGCTGATGGGATCGACGTTCCAACCTCTCTTTCTCGCCTCGTCCAAAAGATCGGGATCCTCGAGCGCTTTGGCGTAGGCCGCGCGCAAGATCTTGGTCCGGTTCGTGGGAACTCCCGGAGAAGCTACCGTAGGAAAATCGCCGAAATTATCGACGCCCAGCATAACCAGGGCCACGCGTCGGTTGGCCGCCGGCACATGAAAGCGGTCCATCAGCTCATAGACCGTGGGCACCTCGGGCAGTCTCAAGTTACGCTTGGGGGACGTTTGAACAAGGACCCGGATCAGCTTCTTTTTCATCCAGCCCCGCACAGGCTCGCGCCCGAAGGAGGCCGCGGCGATTCCCCGGCATTGGACTTCCCCTCTCTCGAGAGCGAGGTCTTGCTCGCTTCCTTCCCCGTAATCCGTGTCAATTTTGAGCTTTAGTCCAAAACTCTCTTCCAGAATCTTGAGGGTCAGGTGACTCGCCGATCCGGCCCCGGCGGCGGAGCATTTCGGCGGCTCCTTGGCCGCGCGGATGTCTTCGATCGATTTATACGGAGTGTCGGCGCGCACGACTAGCAGATACTCCCGGCGCGAAGATGACCCTATCCAGGTGAATTTCCTCCAATCAAACCGGGATTTCTTATGTCCGAATAGCTGGTGAAAGTAGTGGCCCGCCGATACAGAGCCCATGGTCAACCCATCCAGCTTAGCCCCTCCATAGATGTAGTTTGCCGCGATCAAACCGCTCGCCCCGGGCATGTTTTGAACAACAATGTGCGGCTTTCCCGGGATATGCTTCGCCATATTGCGGGTAACAGCGCGCGCCCACAGGTCAGTCGAATCGCCCGCCGCCGAACCCACCACGTATGTCATGCTCTTACCCTGATAGAAATCGCTCTGGGCGTGAGCCGGATGAAGGCCTAACGGCGCCAGGAAGCAAAGGCATACGAAGACTACCCATCCAGCCGTCAGACTCGGAAAGGCATTCGACATGAACAGATCCCTCACAGCGCCGAATGAATGGGAAGGAAAAAGAGTGTGTCGCGCGTCACCTGAATTTGCGCCCGACGGAGACCGCCGTTCCCAACAGGTTCTCCAGCACATTGCCGCCGAAGGATTTCTCTCGCTCGAATTCTTGCCTCTCTCTCCCGGTGATTTCTGGGTTTTTAAAAAGACGGCCGTCTTTGAAAACCACAACGAACAAGAGTTCGGAACCCCCGGTCGTTCCACCGTCGTCCGAAAGGAACCAGAGCGCCCTTTGCGTTTTGATATCTTGATACGGGAAAACCATCTCCTATGACGTAGGGCATGGCCTGGGATCCTTGCAGGCACTGCACGTTTTTATTTTCAAAGCTAAAGCCAACCTTGCGGACTTCTTCTTTACTCATTCCGACCCTAAGCTCCGCAAGCTTTTGTCTGATCACCTTCAAGTCGTCGTCAAAAATGCCCGTCATTATCTTCTTTTCTTTTACCGAGGTGTTGATCATGGCACAGCCGGAAAGAGCCAAAACCGCCAGCCCCAGTAAAGCTGTTTTATAGCCTTTACCCCTCTCCGGGAGAGAGCTATGGGGCTTGCAACCGATCGAGTCTTGCGGGGATTTCAGCATAGCGTTGGGTCCCTCTGA
>JACPFH010000388.1 GCA_016183075.1 Deltaproteobacteria bacterium
ACACTGCGAACCGCCCTTCCTGAGGGATCGATCATATCCTTGAAGGCCCGGTCCCATTCAATGGCCGTAGCGGTGCTGCAGGCGACACTCGGGCCCACCGGAACAAGTTCGATGGCCGTGGGGTTGGGGAAGTGATTTTCATGCTTCGAGGGCCTCAGCATGAACGGAAAACCATCAATGATTTCAACGGGGCCTCCGTTCGCCCTGAGCGTGTCGAAGGGTGAACGGAGAGTTTTTCCGCAGCCTGTTAGAGCCTAGAACTGCCAAGAAAAGACGGGAAACGGGCGGACTCGATTTAGGTTTGGGCGAGTCTTGAACCTGGATGGATGGCTTCCAGCCGTCCATCCAGGTTCGTAACTATCTTCGGTTACGGTGGGGCCAAAAAGCCGAATGGTGACGTTTAGTATCCTCGGCTTAAGCTGTCGCCGATGAGAAAGCCCACGATGAGACCGAGCGGTCCGCCTACCGCGGCTCCGGCGGCGGCATGACCCGTAGCGCTGCCGATTGCCGCTCCGCTACCGGCCCCGACCAGGCCACCCACGATCGCGCCCCCTTCTCTCGTCGTGAGCGGATAGGAACAGCCCACGAGCGCCGTAACCATGGAAAATACCAGGAACAGCGCTAAAACTTGCCTTTTCATGGTCACCTCCCTGTTGAGACGATACGATTCCACAAACACCGATTAAGCAATGGAGGTGCCAAATAAAATAGCCCTAAAATCTGCCACTTACGTCGGTCAGATAAAACAGAGACGGGAAAAAATGTAGGGTGACCGGAAAAATCTACCCGGCTGAGCATCCTCTTTTGTGACTTGTGAAGATCCGGCAATCATAAACGACAAGAATTCTTACTGCCCCGTCATCTCTCGCAGGGTTTTTCTTGCGAAGCCGGCCGGGGGCTGAAACTCCCCGGCTGGAATTGTCCGACTCTCCGCCTTGACAACCTCGACCGTTGCGCCGCTGCCGGTTTTATCGACCGTCCTTACCGGATAGCCCTCGTTCACAACCTTCCAGGACGGATCAGCGCCCATTCCCTGCCCCTTCGCAGGGCCGCAACCCGCAAGTTTTTCCATCTCAGCCGCGAAGCGGCCGAGCTTTTTGGCATCCATCTCGCGCCAGGCAGTGATACTCTTTGCAATCCAGATCTCTGAATTAGGCTTGCCATTCACAAAGACGTCATACCGGATCGCCGGATAGCCACCAACCGTTGCTTGCTGACCTGTCTTCCGTAGCTCCATCCGGACGTCACGGCAGTCCTGACCCATTTGTCCCATCTGGGAGCGCATCATTTCCTCCATCATCTTGCGCTGCTCGGCTGGCACATTCTTCATCGCCTCCTGCATCTGCTTCATCGCCCCGGACATCGCGCTTGTCATCGTCTGAACGTACTCCTGAACCGTTGCCGTAACGTAACTCCGGTCTTCATAATTCACCTGTGTGATGGCTTCGGCATTCAGATCCATAATGAAGGCCGTGGCAGGTTTCCCATCCTCCCCGAACATAAGGGTCTTCATTCGGTTGGATTGAAGAACCACCTGCTGCTTGCCTCCTTCTTTAGCTCCTTTTACTACCTGATCGATGACCCACCCTGCTGACGCCGGACTACTCCAGGCAAGCAGACTCATAAAGGCAATTCCCATTACGATGCGCTTGGCAAACACGTTCAGAGTTCCTTTCTCAGCGGTTCATTGATATAAGTCAAATGGTAGAACCTTTCTTTTCAAAAACGCAAGCTTTGTTCGCTTTTTTTGTCTGAAGATTATGCGATTGGGCATGTATCCAAGCCGGAGAACCCGATGAAGAACTCTCTAGCAACTGGAAAAAACACGGAGAAAGTCAGAAGCGACAGGGCCGGCTGTGTTAGGCCTCGTCCTCCTCTGTTTCGATCGCTTGGGCCGGCGAACCCTCCACTCCAGGTCCAGATTGGCGGCCTTAAGTATGAATTGGTGGAAGTTTTGAAGCATGACTCCTGGGCCGCGACGGCGCTTTACGATGGCCCAGGTGGTAAGAGAGTTTGCAAGTTCAACCGTCAATACCCTATCTGTGGCATTCCCATGAAGTGGCTAGGCCGGATGCTTGCACGACACGAAGTATCCGTGCTTCGCCGTCTCGAAGACCTGCCGAATGTTTCACCTCTGGCCGGTGAAGTTCTTGTTGAAGGTCGCATCCTCCATACCGCATTCGCCCGCGACTATATTGTTGGTCATCCGTTAGGCCATCATGAACGTGTCGGAGATAGTTTTTTCCCTGTTTTGGAAAGACTCGTAACCGAAATGCACCGCCGCAACGTCGCCTACGTTGATATGCACAAACGCGAAAATATTATCGTCGACGAGAACGGCGAGCCCCATCTAATTGACTTCCAAATCAGCATGATGCTCCCCCATCATTTTCCAGGCAACTCATTGCCGATGCGCGTTTTACTACGGCTCCTGCGACTTTCAGATCTCTACCATCTGCAAAAACATTACGCGCGGTGCCGGCCCGATTTGCTCGGATTCAACAGCCAAGAGCTAGCAGCTATGCGCCCTTGGTGGATACTTGCGCACCGCTTTGTGGCGAAGCCCTTGCGAACCGTTCGGCGTAGACTCTTAGTCATGCTGCGTATTCGATCAGGTCGTGGCATGGCGAACTCTGAAGAGTTCCCTGAGGACGCCCTGCGCCGCGAAGCTCACCAAAAAAAGGAGTGAGCAGCAAAAGGCGTTCTCTTAGGGCTTTTTCTTCAGTAAAGCCTTTGCTATAGTCCACGCATGCCATCGGTTTTGATCAAAAACATCGGTGTATTAGTCACTGGAAATTTGAAAAACCCGCTGCGCAATGCCGATTCCATCTATATCGAAGATGGCATCATCAGGGCGACCGGCAACGGGCTCAACCAGCGTGCCGATATCGTCACCGATGCCCGCGGGATGACCGCCATCCCCGGCCTGGTCGATTCCCACTCCCATCCGACCTTCGGCGATTTCACCCCGGCGCAGAATTCGCTCTCCTGGATCACGCATTACATGCACGGCGGCGTCACCGCGCTCATCTCTGCCGGGGAGCTCCATCTTCCCGGGCTACCGCTGCCGCCCGATCCCCAGACCGCTGTCGCTCTTGCCCTGGTGGCGAAGCGCTGCTACGACAACCTGCGTCCCGCAGGGGTCAAAGTCCACGCCGGCACGCTTCTTCTCGTCCCAGGGCTAAAAGAGGCCGATTTCGACACGATTGCCGCAGCCGGTATTCGCCTGGTCAAATTCATCTTTTACGACTATAGCCTGCTCCCCAACGGCGAGGCCGAGCGCTACGTGGATTGGGCGCGCAAGCGTGGGATCAAAGTGAAGATCCACTCGGGCGGGGTGTCCCGCTCCGGGGTAAGCCAGGTTGCCGGATTCGACATCGTCAGCCGGATTCGGCCCGATATCGTCGGCCACATCACCGGGGGGCCCATTCCCATGCCGGAAAAGGATGTCGAGAGAATCGTTGCGGAGACAGATTACTACGTGGAGATCTGCAGCTCTGGAAATGCGCGGATGGTGCTGAGTCTCATGCGCGCGGTTACGGCTAAAAGCGCCTTTGATCGAGTTTTGATCGGCACCGACACGCCGGGCGGGACCGGAATCATCCCTCGAGGGATGCTGCGCGAGGTTTGTTTTCTCTCCTCCGTCGTCGGGGTTCCTCCGGAGCGCGCAATCTGCATGGCGACGGGCAATGTTGGCCGTGCCCATGGCCTTGCCATCGGCATCCTGGAAGAGGGACGGGCCGCGGACCTCGTGCTTATGGACAAGATTCACGGGTCGGTGGCTAAAGATGCCCTGGATTCTTTCGCCAAGGGCGACCTTCCCGGGATCTCCGTGGTCATGATCGATGGCGAGATCCGGGTGGGAGGGCGAAGCCAGCAAACCCCGCCGCCGGAGCGAACAGCGGTGATCGAGGAATAGCTAACCTTCACCCCTTCCCTCTCCCTCAGGGAGAGGGCGGGGGTGAGGGACAGGTGACAACTATGAAATTCGGGGTCGGTCTGTTTCCTACCGAGCCGCTGCCGCAGATGATCAGGCTCGCCAAGCTCTCGGAGAAGCTTGGTTTCAGCCATATCTGGATTGGCGATTCGCATC
>JACPFH010000375.1 GCA_016183075.1 Deltaproteobacteria bacterium
CGGCGCCGAGCTAGCGCAGAAGAGTCAAGATCCCAATCGCGATAAATATCAATCCTGAGCCTAACCTCAAGTACTTCGGCTCCACCAGGCTTCCGACCAGCGAGCCGGCCAACACGGCAACCGTAGAAATGACCACCAAAGCGGAGCACGAGCCCAGAAGGACAACCCACTTATTGTAGGCCGGATTGGCGGCGAAGGAGAAGGTGGCCAACTGCGTTTTATCCCCCAGCTCGGCTAAAAAAACGGCGACGAACGTCGTGATGAGTTGTTCCATCGTCTTCAAACCCCCATGTGCGATCGCAGCTCCTTACCCCGCCTTGGCGACCTGGCGGAATGCGTGACAATCGCGGCAGATTCCCTGCGGATTGTGCGCCACCTTATCTTGGTGACAGGTAACGCAAACCTCCCTTCGAGCTGCCTTCCATTCGTGAGGAACATGGCAACCGGTGCACTCCGCAGCCGCGTGGGTGGGCTTGAGATGCAGCTCCGTCCGGCTCGGATGGCAGGCAACGCAGGCGGTGACAGGCTTAACGCTTTGCTCCTTCTGATGGCATTGGGCGCAGGGAAACGCCATCGGAGCGTCCGCCGGGCGCGCATGACACGTCGTGCACTCCCCGATGAGGCCCCTTCCCCTCCAGTGACACTGATTGCAGCTCAGCTCCAAATGCTTTCCACGAAGGGGCCACGGATGGTTGAATTTTTCGACCACGGCCACTTCGGTCGGGCTCGGAACCTTCGTTTCCTGCCCGATAATCGTATGGCAGAGCTGACAGTCCCTGCGGATCGTCTTTCCGTCACGGCTCACATGGTTTCCTTCATGGCAGCGAAAGCACCCCGGGTATAACGTGTGGCCGATATTGTCGGGGTGGGTGCGCCAGTCGACGTTCATCTCGGGAAACATGTTGGTCTGATAGATCCGCTGAACCTCGGCGACTACCTTTTTGATCGCCTCGCGCTTGCGCGGATAAAGCTTTGGGTACCGAGTCACGTAGAAACTGTCCAGCCCGGTGGCGATGCCTTCTCTGGCCTTTTCCTTGCTCGAATAGGACTGGCTTAGAACACGAACCGCCTCCCGCTTGATGTACGGCAGGCTGCGATCGATGCGCCCGGCGAGCAGGGCGAGGTCCACTGCGGAATCCGGATCGCGAAAGATGTGACTCGGACGGTTGTGGCAGTCCATGCAGTCCATTCTTCTGATCTCGAGCTTGGCGATTTGCTCCGGCGTCAACGATACCGTGCGGTCGAAGTATTCACTGACGCGGCCCTGGCTGTCCTTCATCCTCACCCAGGGGATTTTCTGCCGCTTGGGATCCGCAGCGCCGTACCAGATCTCGTTGGCGATGTTCATGTGCCAGTGAATCCCCGCGGTGATTCCCGTGGTCGGACTTCCGCCGCCGGTTCGGATCAGCGTTCGGACCTGGCGCGCGCTGTTATCCTCGTCGTGGGAAAAGCGCGTGATCACCTTTAGCTGGGCGCCGAAAAACTTCTCCGGCCAGTGGCATTGCTCGCACGTTTCCTGCGCCGGGCGGAGATTCTCCACCGGGGTGGGAACCGGGCGGGGGTATTTCTTGAAAAGCACGGAATAGATCTGGTAGGCGCCGGAAAGCTTCGAGCGCACGAACCATCCCGCCCCGGGCCCGACGTGGCATTCGGCGCAGGTTACCCGCGCGTGCGGAGATTCCTGATAAGCCGTGTACTCCGGCTCCATCACGGAGCGGCAAAGCTCGCCGCAAAAGGCGACGGAATCGGTGAAATGATAGGCCCGATAGCTGACCGTAGAAATCAGGCCCATCAGAATCAGCGACGAAAACACGACCAAGAAAAGGACTGCGCGGGCTCTCGGATTGTTCAGGTCGATGCGAGGATAAGGGGGAAGCTCTCCTTTGCGCACGCGGCGCCGCCGCTCCAACAAGGCCCCGATCGGAATAAGAACAAGCCCGAAAATCAGGAGGCCCGGATAGACCATGTAGGTAAAGACGCCGATGTAAGGATTCGCTTTACCCAGGATGGCCTCGATCAAAAACATGGAGAGGATGGAGAAGAAGCTGAAAAACGCCAGCGCCCCGCCAACCACGCTTACCGGATGACGCATCAAGCCCCGGACCCGTCCGTTCGGCATCGGCTACCCCCTTCTGCTGTGAGGACACCCAAAATCACGTCAAAAAGCAAGCCGCCAATCCAGGAAAGACAAACCTCATCTCCGGGATCAGCCTCGCAGCTTAAGGAACCAAGGAGAGTACACGGGAGAACAAAAGCGGGCAAAGAGCCCTCATCGAACCGCCCCTTCCCTTGCCTCGATTGCTTCCCATGGAGGAAGGACTTTAAGCAGGATCGCAAGAACGATAAACGGCAGAATCAGCAAGCCCAGGGACACTATCAATCCTTCAATTCCAGCCACATCCATCTTGTAGATGGTGAGCCCCCGAAAACTCTTGGAAAAAAGCTGGCCCCCGATGACCACGTTCCATCTGGTGGCAAAGATCCCCAACTGAATCAGGATCGCCGACACAAAGTAGAAGAGTTTTCGCAACTCGTCGTTGAACTTCAACGACTTGACCGCGACCATAATGCCGAGAGGAACAAGCATCCCGAGCAGGATTTGGATCACCCACAGGCTGATGAAGAGCTTATCGGTGACGAGCGTCGAGAGGATCTTGATCGATTCCTCGCTCTCATAGAGACGATGAATAAAATCGAGGCCCTCCAGCGTGAAATCGACGATGACGGCGTAGAAGAGATAGGAGGCGATCTTGTCAAGACACTTCATGTCGATCTCGGCTCCCCGGAGCGGCGTGAGCACCATGTACAAAAATATGACCAGCGCGATCCCCGACACGATCGCCGACATCAGAAAGACAACGGGCATCAGGACGCTGCTCCACCAGGGATTCGCCTTCACCGAACCGAAAATGAACCCCACGTATCCGTGGAGCAGAAAGGCCGACGGGATACCGATGACCGTGATCAACCTGATCGCCTTGTGATCGAACTGCACGGCTCTTTCGCTTGTATCGCGCGAGAACAGAGATAGGGTCCGGTGGAGCCAGCTCATGGGAGCCTTCTCCCCTCTCGCCCAGACGACCAGGTCGCGGCGGTACTCAAACCAGATTTCGAGCAGAAGCACGGCCATCAGGTACCAGAGATAAACAAATCCGAACATCGCCATCGCCGAGCCGAGCTGCGGCGTGAGAAATATCTCGTAGGACCGCTCGGGATGCCCGAGATGCAAAAGCAGCGGCAGAGGCGCGATCAGAAGAAATGCCAGAGCCGTCAGCAGAGCGAGCCGATAAGTCGGCTGAACCTCCCGGACGTTGAAGACCTGGACCAGGGAGGCGAGGATGAAGGCGCCGGCAACCAGGCCGGTGATGTACGGATACACGACGATGAGGATCGACCAATGGATCTCGAGCTCGTTGGGATAGATATAGCCGGTGACTTCACCGAGAAGCTCGGTTAGTTTTTGGATCAGCTCTGCGCTCATCGCACCTCCCCGTCAAGGCTCGCGTAATAGACCTTGGGCTCCGTATTGAGGTGGGGCTTCAGCACGTGGATCCGTTTTGTCCGCTTGAAACGAACCAGCCGGCTCGCCATGCTCCTCAAATCACCGAAGATCCGGGCCTGTGTCGGGCACACTTCCACGCAGGCGGGGAGCAGCCCTTTCACGATGCGGTGATAGCAAAACGTGCACTTATCGGCGGTCCGGGTCTCCGGGTGCAGGTAGCGCGCGCCGTACGGGCAGGCCTGAATACAATAGCGACACCCGATGCAGCGCTTGGAATCCACCAGAACCACGCCGTCTTCGGTGGCGAAAGTCGCCCCCACGGGACAGACCTGCACGCAGGGGGGATTCTCGCACTGATTGCAGAGTTTGGGCACGAAGAAGCTTCTAAGAATGTCCGCGTCGCTCGTTTTCTGCCTTCCTTTCTCTTTTCCGGTCTCGATGCTCTCCACGACGACGCTGCCGTCTTTTTTGATCACGTACCGCTCCACCCAGGTTCGACAGAAGAACGGCTCCTTCGGAACGTTGTTTTCTTTCTTGCAGGCTTCAATGCACAAGCCGCACCCGATGCATTTATCCACGTCTATGCCCATGCCATAGAGATGGTTGGCTGCATCATATCCTTCGGCGGCAGCTTTCCCGTGCGCATCCCCGACCAGACGCCTGAGCAGACCCACTGCCGGGATAAAGAAGATGGCTTTTTTGAGAAACTTCCTCCGGTTCATCATCCTCATCAAATTCGCTCCGGCAGATGGGGGTAATGGCAATCCC
>JACPFH010000376.1 GCA_016183075.1 Deltaproteobacteria bacterium
GTGCTCATGACCCCCAAGGATTCCGCTCTTCTCGGAGTGCTCAGCTCTTTGACCGTCGTGCTCGGCGTCTATTGGGGCCCCCTGGTCCAATACACGAACGAGTCCTTGAGGTTCTTTCTCAAATAGATGGCTGATTAACGCCGCGCCTGCAGGCGACCGGTCGCGCGCGGGGAAGCGTCCGGTCTATTCCGGGGCGTCTTCGACCTGATCCAGCCAGTCAAACCCCAAAGCTCGAACGAGGCGATTGGTGGCGCTGAGGATGCGCGCCGGCTTGTTCGGGTCGGTGTTGAAGTGCTGGTGCGTGGTGTACGGCGGAATGTAGACGAAATCCCCTTCTGCCCAGTCGAACCTCTTCGGTTCCTCGGCCCAACGGTATTCGTACTTGATATTGATATCGGCTTCGACGTCCCAGTGCAGGTCGTAGCCTCGTCCCTCCAGGACGTAGAAAACTTCCTCCGCCATGTGGCGGTGTTTGCCCGAGCGCTTTCCGGGCTCAAGCAGCTGCATGTACATATCGAGGGCGAATTCACGGCTGAACATCTCTTCATTGACGATGTGCTTGATCAAGCCCTGCGGGCTTTTCTCCCAAGGCATCTCGGAGCACTTGATGACGACTTTCCGCCGTTCGAGCTCCTGGCGGAACTTTTTAGACCGCTCCAACGACTTGCGGTAGTAATCGCCCTTTGGGCCCCCCGTTTTTATCTTTTTTGCTTCTTCGAAGGGCATGGTTCTCCTACTTTCGATCAAAGGCCTCTTCGGGATCGAAGTTTTCCCAGCCGGGCCTGGCGGCCTGCGGTGGAAAATCGACCACCCTCTGCATCAAGAGGTTGAAGAATGCAAAGAGCGGCTTGGCCTTGAAGATCAAGATGTGCGCCGGCCGGTCGGGGTCATCGTTGAAGTGCTGATGGACGCAGCCGTTCTCCACGATGCAGACGTCGCCCGCCTCCCAGTCATAGCGCACCGCATCGTGGACATCGTAACCCTTACCGTCCAAGATGTAAAAAACCGCGCTGTTCATGTGGCCGTGTTTCTGCCCATGGTTCCCCGGCGCCAAGATGTCGATATGGGTCTCGATGGACTGGGTGATCGGCGCCACCTGGGGATTGATGATGTTCTTGCTCCATTTCGTGGGGCCCCCCTTGTAGCGGGCATTGACGCTCTTGTAGACCCTGGGCTGTTTCTGGAGGTCTTTGAAGACCTCCATGTATTTGCCGACAACCGCCCGGACAAACGTGCGGTCCTTTTCCCATCGCTCCCATTTGCCTTGGGTTTTTTCCTTCGGTTTTGCCACGGCTTGCTCCTTCCAATGTCGGTGAAATCAGCCGGAACCGCGCCCTTTCGAGGATTGCGGGAACGGTCGCGCCAGCGGGTGGTTGGGCCCACGCTCAAGTCAGAGGAATCATAATATGGGTCTGGTAGGCCACTCGCTCGGTGAGGCGCCCATACCACGCGCTTAGCCGCGGGAGATTCGGGCGTTCCACGGGCAGATTGAACCAACGGTAGGCCCACACGCCGAGCGGGATGTCACCGATAGAGAGCTCTGGACCCGCAAAGTAGGGAGCTTTCTCCAGGTATCGCTCTGCGATCTGCCAGGCGCTGGCAGTCTTTCTCAATGCCTCGCCGAGGGCTGCTGGATCCCGCTTTTCTTTGGGAGTGCGCACTAGGCCAACGTACAGAGGGCTGAAGGCCGGACCTATTGTGGTGAGTTGCCAGTCCATCCATCGATTGGCGCTGGCTCGGGCCTCGGAGTTGCTCGGGAGCAGCTTTCCCTGGCCATATTTATCCACCAGGTAGCGCACGATGCTGTTGGACTCCCAAAGGACAAAGCTTCCGTCTTCGATCGTCGGTACCAGGCCATTGGGATTAAGATCCAAATAAGGCTTATCCTTGTTGCCGCCAAAGCGGCCGCCGATGTCGACTCGCTCAAAAGCCAGCCCAAGCTCCCCGCAACACCAGAGCACCTTTTGGACGTTGGATGAATCCTTTCGACCCCAAATTTTGATCATGCGCGCTTCTCCCTAATGCCGAATTGTGCCCGCTCGTACTCCATACCACCGTTTTTGGTGAATGTGTAGCGGTTGGCCGGGACTGGCGTCATTCCTCTCCGTGGTCAGAAGGTGTTGTAGATATTTTACACTACAACCCCTTGACGTTTCGTGAAGTGATCTTATATTTCCACCCGGTAATACCTTCCGGTAGAGGTATAAACTCATGTTTTATTTAGGAGGTTTTTATGGCCACAAAAATTCGTCCGCTTCATGACAGGGTGATTATTAAAAGGTTAGAGGAGGAAGAGAAAACCAAGGGCGGGATCATCATCCCGGATACCGCCAAGGAAAAGCCCCAAGAGGGCCGTGTGATCGCGGTTGGCCCGGGAAAGCACGAGGATGGTAAGCTCATTCCTCTGGACGTAAAAGCGGGAGACAAGATCCTGTTTGGCAAGTATTCCGGGGCCGAGATCAAGCTCAACGGCGAAGAGCATCTCATCCTACGCGAAGACGATATTTTGGGAATTATTGAATAAGGAGGGAAAGTATGGCTGCAAAGGACGTAAAATTTAGCGAAGAAGCTCGGTCCAAAGTCCTCCGCGGGGTCAACATTCTGGCCGACACGGTGACGGTAACTTTAGGCCCCAGGGGGCGGAACGTCGTATTGGAAAAATCCTGGGGCGCGCCGACGGTTACCAAAGACGGGGTTACGGTCGCGAAGGAGATCCAGCTTGAGGATAAATTCGAGAACATGGGCGCCCAGATGGTCAAGGAGGTGGCCAGCAAAACCTCGGATGTCGCGGGCGACGGCACCACCACAGCCACGGTCTTATCTCGTGCCATCTTCAGTGAAGGCATCAAGATGGTGGCTGCGGGCCATGACCCTATGGGCATCAAACGGGGCATCGACAAGGCCGTGGAGAAGGTCACCGAGGAGCTTAAGTCCATGTCCAAGCCCACTCGGGAAAGGGA
>JACPFH010000377.1 GCA_016183075.1 Deltaproteobacteria bacterium
GGTAGGCGGATATCATCGCGGGAGGAAGTTCCTCTTATATGGTTTGGGACGCGCTTCGCCAGCGTTTCGTTCCCGACCGCGGGGCCTCCGGCCCGGCCATGACGGGCGCCTATCCGGTGATTCTCCTCAGCGGGAGCGCGGTGCAGTGCGCGCCTGCCTTTCAACTGCTTGTGGATCTCTGCCGGCCTTACCGGCCGGAGCGCGCTTCGGAGATTACCGGCGTCCCGGCTTCCATCATTCGTGACCTCGGGCGGGAGTTTGCTTCGCGCAAACCGGCGTCCATTCGAATCGGTTTTGGTGTCGACCGCTGGTATTACTCGGATTACACGGCGAGGGCGGTGGCGAATCTGGTTATTGCCACCGGGAACATTGGCGTGCCGGGAGGAGGGATCAGCATTCATGACGGAACCTATCCTGTGCCCTTGAACCAGAGGGTCTTTCGCTCTCCCGATGGCAGAGAGGCCGCCACTCTGGATGTAATCTCGCTCATGAGCGCGGTCGAATACGGAAAGCCGTACCCCGTGAGGGCGCTCTGGCTCTCGGCTTCGAATATGTTCAACCAGACCTCAGCCAACCGCAAACGGGTGATACGTTCTGTTGTGCCCCGGCTTGAACTTATCGCAGTGACCGATCACTTCATGACGGACACGGCTGAGGTGGCGGATATGGTTCTACCGGCATGCACGATCTTTGAGCGGGCGGATCTGGTGCCCGGAATGTTCCTCCAACTGCAGCAGAAGGCGGTGGAGCCCGAGGGCGAGAGCAAATCGGATTTTGACATCTTCGCGGGGCTGGCGCGGCAAATGGGGCTGGGCGCTTATTTCAGCCGCAGCGCGGAAGACTACCTGAAGGAGATGCTCGCCACCGACCATCCCCTGCTCGAGGGAATTACCCTGGAGCGGCTTCAGCGCGAGCACGTCGTTTTCCTCAATCGCCCGCGAGAGCCGTACGTCTCTTTCCGCGACCTCAAATTCCAAACTCCCTCGGGAAGGATCGAGATCTACAAAGAAGAGTTGCTGAGATACGGCGCCGAGCTGCCGGGCCATCGCGAGCCCATCGAAGCCTCGCCGCAAAGCTCCCTTTATGATCGCTTTCCGTTAGTGTTGCTCTTCTCGCACAGCAAGTACCGCATCCACTCGACCTTCGCCAACATGCCGATGATCAAGAAGCGCGAGCCCGAGCCTGTCGTGGAAATCCATCCTTTGGATGCCGGGCGCCGCAGCCTCGCTCCGGGCCGGTTCGCCCGCGTTTATAATGATCGTGGGAGTGTGACGCTCAGATGCCGCTTCAACCCCGATCTCAGGCCCGGGGTTGTAGTCATCTCGGAGGGCTCCTGGGTCAAGCATTTCCCGGGAGGCGACCCATACAGCCTGACCCACGAGCTTATAAGCTCCACGTCGGAAAACTACGCTTTCTGTGATACCCTGGTCGAGATCGAGCATGTCCGCAGAGACGAATGAAGGTGGCGGGAAGTGGAAATGATTGAAAGGTCGAGGTTGATATGAAGGAAGGCCTAACCCCTGGTCTCGCACACAAACGAACTTATGTGGTCACTCCTGAGATGGGAGTCAAACACTTCGGACCGGGCGTCTCCCCCGTTCTCTCCTCGCCGTCTATGATCGGTCTGATGGAAAGGACGTGTGTGGAGTTGTTGACACCCTACATGGACGAAAACGAGCAGACGGTTGGCTTTCACGTCGATGTCAAGCATCTGGCTCCCACCAAAATCGGCCAGTCGGTTACGGTAACGGCAAGCCTTCAAGAATGTAACGAGAAGCGCTTTCGGTTTGTCGTTGCGGCGATCAACGATCAGGGCGTGAAGATCGGCGAGGGCACTCACCGGCGTGCTCTTGTCCATCTCAATCAATTTACTGGTAAATCCTGATGGTCTTCGTTGCGCTTGTCCGCTGGTCCCACTTTTGACGCTCCAGACTACGCGTCCGACGCCTATCTCGGTAGCATCAAATTTCTAGGGGACCTCCCAATCCCTCGCTCCAGTGTCTCGTCGGCGGGAAGTCTTCGCTGCTCGCTTCGGGCAGCATCGAAACTCGCCCGCTA
>JACPFH010000378.1 GCA_016183075.1 Deltaproteobacteria bacterium
CTCCCTCGGGAAGCGCGCTCTCGGCTGCGGCCGATAGGTTTGTGCCATGAGTCGTACCGTTTGGTATCGGACGTCCACAGCCTCGCTCGCGCTCCCCTCGATCGCAGACGGATAGTGCAAGCTAGATAACATTCACGGGAGGTTTTTATGGCACAACCAAAGTACACCAGAGTCTTCTGTCCTTTATCTAACGTAAAGGAGAAAGAGTTCCTTGCGCGTCCGATGGGGTGCAGGGGAGTCGGGTTTAGCCTGGTTCGATACAAGCCGGGCCTGGGGGCCGCTTATGTTCACCGCCATCGGGTTCAAGAAGAGGTTTTCATGACGGTCAAAGGAACCGGGACGATCATCCTCGACGGCAGGCGCATCTCGATGCCCGAGGGAACCGTCATCCGGGTTTCGCCCCGGGTCTACCGGGCGATCGGCAATGACTCGAAGAAAGATGATGTCTTCCTCATTATGGGAGGCATTCCGCCGAAAAAGTTTCCGCTGGGCACCCGGACCCTCTTTGGCGATGGTATTCCCAACCGGAAGAAGGTCCCGCGTTGGAAGAAGAGCTGAATCACACGACATTTCCCTCAAAAGCTCCTCGGGGGCCGAGCCATCAGGCCGCGGCCGATGGACTGAACTCCCTCGGGAAGCGCGCTCTCGGCTGCGGCCGATAGGTTTGTGCCATGAGTCGTACCGTTTGGTATCGGACGTCCGCAGCCTCGCTCGCGCTCCCTCTCGGTCGCCGGCAAGGACGTCCGCGGCCTTGCTGCTCCTCCCCCCCGGGCTTCGAGGATTGGGTTCATGACCGAGGTACAAAAGGACGGGCTGGAGGCCAGAGGCTTTCGCCAGCTCTCGGGGCCGGCTCGGTGGGTAGAAAGATTGCTCTTGGCATCTCTCCCGCTGGTCGGGATGTTCTATGTTGTCGACATCCACTCGTACCTACGCGTCGCGCTCTATAGGGAGCAGTATCTCGGGCTTTTTCTCGCCCTATCATTAGCGTCGGTTTTTGTGACTGTGCCGGCGACCAAGGGTGGCTCTAGGCGCGGAGTGCCCTGGTACGATGCTCTTTTTGCAATCCTAGCCTTTTCGGTAGGGCTCTATATTGCGATACTCTATCCCACCGCAGTCTTCGAGTTAGGATACGTTACAACCGAGAAAGTCGCGCTAGGAACTCTGGCCATTTTGCTGGTTCTCGAAGCCACACGAAGGCTTACGGGTTGGCCTCTGGTGATCATCAGCGCATCATTTATCCTGTATTCTTCTCTTGCGAACATGTTTCCCGGCCTGTTGGAAGCGAGGTCCACGCCCTGGCCAAGGCTCGCGATCTACCTGTATCTGGATACCAATGCCCTTATGGGTCTCCCCTTTTCCATCGCCGGGACTGTCGCACTGGCTTTTATTGTATTCGGCCAATTCCTGTTTGCTGCGGGCGGAGGGCGTTTCCTGACGGATCTAAGCATGGCAATTCTGGGCAGATTTCGGGGTGGTCCCGCGAAGATGGCTGTCCTGGCGAGCTCTCTTTTCGGAACCATTTCCGGATCCCCGGTTGCCAATGTGTATACTACCGGCACCGTAACGATTCCCCTGATGAAGCGCATCGGATACAGTCCGGAAATGGCTGGAGCTATCGAAGCCGTTTCCTCGTCGGGAGGCCAAATCATGCCCCCGGTTATGGGGATCGTCGCGTTTATGATTGCCGACTTTTTATCCATTCCTTATTGGCAGGTGGCTCTCGCGGCTCTTCTGCCAGCCCTGCTTTTCTATTCCACCCTGTTTACGCAGGTGGATTTGGAAGCGGCCAAAACCGGGATGAAAGGGCTTCCGGCGGAGGAGCTGCCTTCTCTAGCTCCCGTCCTCCGTCGCGGCTGGGTGTTTCTTATCCCGTTGTTGTTGTTGGTCTACACGCTATTCATTCTTCACTTCGACCCTGCGAAGTCCGCCGTGGCCGCAACCGTAACCGTGTTAGTGATCAGCTTTGTGCAGAGAGAGACGCGTCCGGGGCTCAAGGGTATCCTGCGGCTAATGGAAGAGGCAGGCAGAACTCTGCTGGACATCGCAATGATTACTGCAGCCGTAGGTTTTGTTATAGGCTCATATTCGCGGGCGGGGATCGGGCCTGTCTTTTCTCTCGTCCTGATTCAGTTGGGAGGTGGGAATGCTTTCTTGCTTTTAGTGTGGACAGCCGTGGCAAGCATGGCCCTCGGCTTGGGCATGCCTGTGGGACCGGTCTACCTCCTTCTGGCTGTATTGGTGGCGCCAGCCCTCACTGAACTTGGTATCGATCCCTTGGCAGCACACCTGTTCATTTTTTACTATGGC
>JACPFH010000013.1 GCA_016183075.1 Deltaproteobacteria bacterium
AGGATCGGGAAAGAGCTTGACTATGGCCTTTTATGCCGGGCGGGTGATCTTACAGCGTGAGATGGCCAATCCGACGCTTGTGGTTATTACCGATCGAAACGACCTCGACGACCAGCTCTTCGGCACCTTCTCGCGCTGTCAGGAGTTACTCAGACAGCCGCACGTGCAGGCGGAGAGTCGTGCCGACCTGCGGGCGAAACTCAAAGTCGAGGCGGGCGGAGTGATCTTCACCACGATCCAGAAATTTCTACCGGAGGAGAAGGGAGATCGGCATCCGCTGCTGTCGGATCGGCGTAATATCGTGGTCATAGCTGACGAAGCCCATCGGAGCCAGTACGACTTTATCGATGGGTTCGCTAGTCACATGCGCGACGCCTTGCCGAACGCCTCTTTCATAGGATTCACCGGAACGCCGATCGAGCTCACGGATAAGAACACCCGTGCGGTCTTCGGGGAGTATATCAGCGTCTATGACATCCAGCGCGCGGTAGCCGACAAGGCGACCGTGCCGATCTACTACGAGAGCCGCTTGGCGAAGCTCGACCTAGACGAGGCGGAGAGGCCCAAGATAGACCCGGACTTTGAAGAAGCGACCGAAGGCGAGGAGGTGGAGCGGAAAGAGGAGCTCAAGACGAAGTGGGCGCAGCTCGAAGCCATTGTCGGAGCGCAGAAACGCTTAAGGCTTGTCGCCCAAGATATTGTGGAGCATTTCGAAAAGCGCGCTGAGGCGATGCTGCGACAGACGGGCGACGAAGGAAAGGCGATGATCGTCTGCATGAGCCGCCGCATCTGCGTGGAGATGTACCAGGAGATCACCAAATTGCGCCCCAATTGGCACGGCGATGACGACGACAAGGGCTTGATGAAAGTTGTGATGACAGGCTCCGCATCGGACCCAGCGGACTGGCAAATGCATATCCGTAACAAGACGAGGCGGGAGGATCTTGCCAACCGCTTCAGGGACCCGGCTGATTCTTTCAAGATCGTCATTGTCCGCGATATGTGGCTGACGGGATTTGATGCTCCGTCCCTTCACACCATGTACGTCGACAAGCCCATGCGTGGCCATGGCCTCATGCAGGCCATCGCCCGGGCGAACAGGGTCTTTCGGGAAAAGCCAGGCGGGCTAGTGGTGGATTACCTGGGCTTGGCCCCGGAGTTGAAGGAGGCGCTCGCCACTTATACCCAGAGCGGCGGCAGCGGCAAAACCGCCATAGACCAGGACGAGGCCGTGGCCGTTATGCTGGAGAAGTATGAGATCTGTTGCGGCCTCTTCCATGGCTTTGACTGGTCGAAATGGAGATCGAAAAAAGCCGAAGAGCGCCTGTCGATCCTGCCGGCAGCCCAGGAGCATATCTTAAAGCAGAAAGATGGGAAGGAACGGCTTGTCGATGTCGTGCGCGACCTCTTATATGCCTTCGCTCTCGCGGTGCCGCACGAGGAGGCGTTGCGGATTCGCGATGACGTTGACTTTTTTCAGGCCGTGCGCGCAGTTCTAATGAAGCGTGCCCCCGGAGAGCGAAAAACCGAAGAGGAGTTGGATTTTGCGGTCCGGCAAATCGTATCACGGGCGGTCGCCTCCGAGGGCGTCGTGGATATCTTCGCGGCGGCCGGGCTACAAAAACCGGACATCTCGATCTTGTCGGATGAATTTCTCGCCGAGGTGCGTAATATGCCACAGCGAAACCTGGCAGTGGAATTATTGAGGAAGCTCCTCTCCGGAGAGATCCAGACACGCCGGAAAAAGAATGTAGTTCAGGCTCGGTCATTTGCCGAGATGTTGGAGGAGTCCATCCGACGCTATCAAAACCGCGCCATCGAGGCGGCTCAGGTAATCGAGGAGATGATCGCTCTTGCCAAGCAGATGCGGGCGGCCAATGAACGCGGCGAAGCGCTGAAGCTAAGCGAGGAGGAACTGGCGTTCTACGACGCTCTGGAGACCAATGATAGCGCCGTGAAGGTCTTGGGCGATGAAACGTTGCGGACGATTGCGCGTGAGGTGACTGCGGCCGTGCGGAACAATGTCACCATTGACTGGACTCTCCGTGAGAACGTCCGTGCGCAACTCCGCGTTATCGTTAAACGGATCCTCCGGAAGTACGGCTACCCACCCGACAAGCAGGAGAAGGCCACTCAAACGGTACTGGAACAGGTAGAACTTCTCGGCTGGGAAGTGGCCGCGTAGGGGGCCACAGAATTTTAGGGACGGAAAAGGGGAGAAGTCCAATTTTTCGATTGATTACAACCGTGACAAAGCCAGCCTCGACATCTTCTGGCTCCGGGACGAAACCCTCGAAGAATCCGACGATCTTCCCGATCCGGATGTCCTCGCCTAAGAAATCGTCGAAGACCTCGAAGCCGCCCTGGAACAATTCCGCGAGATCGCCACTGATTTAAGCGTGGAAGGTCCCGAACCCAAAGAGAGCTAATCTACATCGGAGGGGTAGTGGTGCAGTGGACGTCTCCGAGAAATATGGCTATAGTTATGGCTATAATTGTCGTGGGGGCAAATCATGAAGCTCGTTAGCGTTGCGGAAGTCAAAAATCGCCTGACTGTCTATTTGGCGCAGGCAAGGAAAAAGAGGGAGCCTATTATCGTCACCCGTCACGGTAAGCCTTACGCTCTGATACAGCCTATCTCGGAGCGAGATTTAGAGGACTTGGGTTGGAAAGCGCTCGGGCAAGAGTCCCTGCGTACGGCCTGGGACCGTTGAGAGTTATGTTTACCGGCATCATCGAGGACGTGGGTCGAGTTCATGAGTGGAAACTAAAGCGCGGATTTCGGGGAACAGTCTAC
>JACPFH010000391.1 GCA_016183075.1 Deltaproteobacteria bacterium
ACGACGCGGAAGCCGTGGCCAGGGTGCTCGACGAGTATTTCCCGAACCCTCAGCGGGCGTACCCCGCAGTTTGCTTCCTCGGGGTTACGGAACTGGATGGCGACTGTGTTGTTCGGATGGATGCCGTTGCTTCGGATAGCCGGGATCGGAGCCAGATCAACGTGCCGGGAGTAGCGCTCAGCAAGGGAAATCGCTGCCACGGAGTAAGAGTAGGAGACCTCTATTTCCTTTCGGGTATCGACGCGGGAGAAGACGCGGCGGTGGTTGCGGACCTGTATACGGCTATGGCCCAGCAGTTGAACACCATCCTGGACAGGACCGACGCGATCTTAAAAAGCCAGGGACTCTCGCTCGGCGATATTTTCCGCAACTATAACTTTCTTTGCCTTCTCGCGGACCGCAACGTGCAGGCTGCGCACCGCGACATCCGGCGCCAGAGGCTCGGCGATGTCTTCAAGCCGGAGGAGTTCCCTGCTCAGTCACGCATTGGCGTCAAGACCCTGGGGCAGAATGTCCTTCAGCGCTCCGTGGTCGTCGCCGCCGGCGATCGAGGAAAGACGTACGTCTCCAGCGACAAGGTGAGAAAGACTCCCGGCGTGTTCTCTCAGTCCGTGCGCGTCGGGGACTGGCTTTTCATTGCCGGCCAGGACTCCGTCAGCCTCGACGACAAGACCATCGGCGCGGGCGACCTGGTGACGCAAACAGAGGAATCGATGATGCATATTAAGAACATCGTGGAAGCTGCTGGTGGTACGCTGGACGACGTGATCAAAACAACAATCTACCTGCTGGAGGGCCAAGACTGCGCGGTGTTCGCCTCGACCTACCAGAAGTTCTTCAAGACCCGCAAGCGCAGCCAGTGGATGCCCGCCGGGCTTACACTTGCGGTCGACGCCCTCAGGCCGGAGTGCCTGGTCGAGATCGATGCGGTTGCCTGCCTGGGCTCCAAACACGGAAGGATCGAGGGTAAATCATGAAAACAATGCAAATGTTTCTGCTGTTGGCATTCACGCTCGTGAATTTTTTGCCGCCGGCACGGACGACTTTAGCTGCCAGCGCAGAGGACATCGCGGCCGCAGCTCGCAAAGAAGGAGCGCTGGATTTCTATGGGCCTTTGTCGATAGGGCCGGAGGGGTCTCGTCAATTAGGCGCGGCCTTCAACAAAACATATGGCCTGAACTTAACCGTGAAATTTGGTCCCTCGGCGAACATGGACAGGGATCTCAGCAGGGTCGTCACAGAGGCCGCCACCGGTAAAGAGCCGGAGTTCGACGTGATGTTGTTTCCGGACACGTACCATACCATGTTGTGGCTGAGGAAGTTGCATGCGCCCTTCGACTATAGAAAACTGGGAGTCGATCCCAAAGTCGTTCATTACGACAGCGCCACCGTTTCTTTCGCGAATCAGTTCGTCCTACCCGCGTACAACAAAAAGATCTTGCCCGCCCAGGACGTACTCAGGAACTGGCTTGATCTCCTTGACCCCAGGTGGAAAGGCGGGAAGCTCGGCATGACCAACGGGACTCCGGCTCATCTGGCTGCTCTCGCGGCTGGATCGTGGGGCGAAGAGAAAACTACCAAGTACGTCGAGGCTCTAGCGCGGCAGGGCCTGAACCTGGGGCGCCTGGGTGAGATTTATAATCGGCTTCTATTGGGGGAAGTCCTTGTAGCGGTCACGCTGATAGATTCCTTTATCGTCACTGCAGAGAAGACCGGGGCTCCGATCGTCTTCGCCGAAGGCATCGAACCGGTTATCTCACCTACTTACCATGCCGGCGTGTTGAAAGGCTCTCGCCACCCCATGGCCGGCCACCTCTTTGCCGCTTTCCTCACAACCCCTGAGGCGCAACAGGTCTGGGAAAGGTACATGGGCCACGGATCGGCCTTCGTCCCCGGCACTCGCGCCCACAAATTCGTCCAGGGGAAAAAGGTCCTTTATATGACGCAAGACCAGGCCAACTTGGTCGAGAAGCTTACAAGGATTTACACTAAGATTGTCGGATTCAAATAGCCAGTTAAATTACGGAGGCTCTCAGGGCACATCCTGGAATAGGCTGAACCCAGCGACGAGGTCCTCCGTAACCTCAGCATTCTACCCAGCTCGCCGTCCCTGGAATTCCGGGGTTGATGCACGCGAGGCAGAGTTTACCCCTTGGGTTCCTTTATTGTCTTACGGCCTGATTTGTAGTACAAAGTCGTAGTACACACAAAAAGGAGATAAAATATGCCGTTGAGCGTACGGTTGGACGCGAGCACCGAGCGACTCGTGGAGAGGCTTGCTAGAAAGAGGCACCAGACTAAGTCCGAAGTCGTTCGGGATGCTATCGGGATGCTCGCCGAACAAGAAAAGGGCTCAAATGAAAAGAGACGGCCATACGAGCTGATTGCCCATCTGATCGGCTCTGTGCGCGGAGGACCACCGGATCTTTCCCTGCATACGGGAGAAAAGTTTAAGCAGCTCCTCATGGGCCGGAGGAACAAGCGTCGATGATCCTGGTCGATGCGGGCCCTCTTGTCGCGCTGATTCATGCGGACGATCAGCAGCATGGCCGTTGCAAGGACGTTCTTGATTCCCTGCGTGAGCCTCTGGGAACGGTTTGGCCGGCGCTGACGGAGGCCATGTATCTGCTCAGCTTCTCCTGGAGAGCGCAGGATGCTCTCTGGGAAATGGTAGACACGGAAGCGGTGCAGATTCTGCCTCTCGATCACAATGACGTGCCTCGCATGAAGGAGCTGATGCGAAAGTATCGGGACCTACCTATGGCTGCCTATGGATTTGGCGGATGCCGCGCTAGTACGCGCAGCTGAACGAGACAAATTACGCCGCATTTTTACCTTCGACCGTCGCGACTTCGAAGTCTACCGGCCGGCCCGCATCGGGCGGTTTACGATCCTTCCGTAGCTATTATTCATAAACCAGCCAAAGAAAACTGGGGACAGGCTCAACTCGCCGATAGGGTTTTCTCTAACCTCAACGTGACGGGGGTCACGGCTTTACTCTAATAGGTGAGCCGGTCCAAGGTCTGCGCATGGCCCGACCGCTAAGGAGGCCGTGGCAAGCTTGACAGACGGGAAAGACGGAATAGGCGTTCAGAATTACGAACGGAGCCCAGATTGCGCGTCAACTGTGAAAACGTCGCCAAGGGGGTAAAGGCCTCCTTCCGCGGCGACGCGCGTCCTGTGGGGTGCTAAAGGGGTCTTTTCTGCCTTGAATCTTCGAAATCGTAATCCGGCGCACCGATGCCGGAACCGGCCCCTGCGGTGCCCAAAGATGGAGCCCGATGGTCCGCGGGATGCTTGGCGAAGAGGTCGAGACGTACATCGCCTGAGGTTGGTCCATCCCAAAGCCCCTTTTCCCGTTAACGTGCTCCCAATGGGGCGCCACCCGCAATAGCCGTTGACAGGGTGATCAAGTCTTAGGATGATAGGGCCCGCTGTGGGAAACGATACGACTCGCCCATTCACGGGGAGGCTGAAAATCGACGCGCGGCTGCTACTCGCCAGCGTCGGATGGCTCCCCGTTGTCTTGGTAGCCGGGCTGGTAGTGGTCGTGGTGTGGCTCAGCTTTCAAGTAATTACGCCCGGCCAGTCTGCAAATTTCGGCTGGCGAGCTTATAGGGAACTATACGGAGATCCTTTTGTCTACCAGACGTTGTTAAACACCGGTTGGTTTGCCTTACTCTCTGTAGCCGTCGCACTATTTTTTGGCGTCGTGGCCGCATGGCTTGTGGAAAGGACCGACTTACCCTATAAGAACGTCCTCTTTACTTTAATGACAACAGGTGTGCTTGTCCAGGGCTTCATCACCGCCATGGGGTGGGTATTTCTTCTTCATCCTCGAATCGGACTCATGAATAAAGCGATTGCGAGCATCCATGGAATGGAGTGGGCCACAGTCGACATCGCCACACCGATGGGCATGGGCGTTATCCAAGGCCTGGCGTTGGCGCCCCTGGCCTTCATGATGGTTGCCGCGACTTTTCGTTCTCTCGACCCGGCTCTGGAGGAAGCTGCCGCTGTCCATGGGATGGGGCTTATTTCTACCTTACTGCGCGTTACTTTGCCGCTGGCTTTTCCTGGGATCCTTGCGGCCGGGATTTATATTTCTACGATCGGCATCGCCGCGTTTGACGTCCCTGCGATCATTGGTCTACCCAATCGGGTGTTCATGTTCAGCACATTCCTATACTTCAGAGTCCAACCCGAATTCGGTGCCCCGCGCTATGACCTTGCAGGCGCTTTCAGCACACTCATGATTTTCCTTTCGCTGCTGCTGAGTTGGCTTTACATTCAAGTCGTCCGCTATAGTCACCGCTATGCTGTCGTTACTGGAAGGGCGTACCAGCCGAAACCCGTCGAACTCGGGCGCACGGCGTGGCTTGCCTGGGTTTTCTTGGGCTTTTACTTGCTTCTTGGTCAGATTTTGCCGACGCTGGTTCTTCTGTGGAATTCCCTGCTCCCCTACTTTCAGCCCATCTCCTGGTCAAGCCTGGACATCATATCATTCAGTAACTACCACAATCTGCCATGGTCTCACCTGTTGGAGTCCGCTCGCAACACGGGAATCTTGATGGTTTCGGTGGCGAGTCTTACTCTGGCTTTTAGCGTTGCCATTTCTTGGACGGTGACACGCTCTGATCTCGCGGGTCGATTCGTCTTGGATGCCGGCGCTTTCTTGCCGCACGCGATACCGCACGTGATCCTCGCTGTCGGTGCCAACTATGTAGCGTTGTTTCTCGTGGGCAAGGCGCTGCCGATCTATGGGACCATTTATATCCTGTTGGCGCTGTATGTTTTGGCGTGGATGAGTTTTGGGACGCGGGTGCTCAATAGCGCGATCTTGCAGGTGCATAAAGAGTTGGAGGAGGTTGGCAAGGTCAGCGGTATTCCGCTGTTGACGTGCCTTAGAAAAATTCTCGTGCCCCTGATTGCACCCGCTATGGTAAACGCGTGGTTGTGGATGGCTCTTTTGTCTTATCGAGAATTGACGATGGCATCGTTGCTAGTGACGCCGCACAACCTAACGTTTCCGGTTTTTATCTGGTCCTTGTGGATGGAGGGATCGATCACCAGGGCTGCAGCCGCCTCGGTTCTGGGGTTGGCTTGTATGATTCCCCTTGTTGCCTTGTATTGGGTTTTTGGTAGAAGAGCAAGCGGGAGTGACACGGCAATATGACGGGGCTCTCTGTCCGCGGGCTGACGAAGGTTTTTCGGACGAAGAGCGGGAGCGTGCACGCTCTCAGAGGAATCGACATGCGCGTTGAGCCGGGAGAGTTTTGCGTTCTGCTCGGCTCCAGCGGTTCCGGTAAGACTACCCTGCTGCGCTGCGTCGCCGGTTTAGAAAAACCAGACTCCGGAGAGATAAGACTGGGTGATCGCATAGTGTTTAGCGATAACCCGAAAACATTCGTTTCAGCGGAAGATCGGGGTTTCGGGATGGTTTTCCAGTCGTACGCGATCTGGCCTCACATGACCGTCTTTGAAAATGTCGCTTTACCTCTGCTGCATGGTAAAAGGAAGCTTCTTCGACAAGAGGTTCGGGGAAGAGTAGCCCATGCCCTCCGACTGGTACAGTTAGAAGGACTCCAGGACCGACCGGCCCCTCAGCTAAGCGGGGGGCAACAGCAGAGGGTCGCCCTGGCCCGTGCGCTGGCCGTCAACGCTCAGGCCTTGCTTATGGATGAACCGCTCAGTAACTTGGATGCTCGTCTTCGGGAGTCCGTCCGATATGAAATCAGGGAACTGGCTAAGAAGCTTAACAGCACGGTCTTGTATGTTACCCACGATCAAGTTGAAGCCATGGCCCTAGCCGACCGCATCCTTCTCATCGGTGAAGGTCGACTGCTCCAGTCGGGACGTCCCCACGAACTGTATGAAAAACCGATCGACCCAGCGGTGGCGGAGTTCCTTGGAACCATGAATTGGCTTTCGGGGAAAATTCGTGAACGCGGATTTGTCCAGACCGAGCTGGGGTTGCTCCGCGTTCACGGCGCTGAGAAAGTTGGATCAGAGCTGCTTCTCGGGATCAGGCCTGAAGACATTCGGTTAAAGCCTGTTCCGTCCGGGGAGATCAACGAGTTCCGTGGTGAGATCGTCGATAATACTTATCTGGGTGATCACCGGCTATGCAAACTCAAGACTCCGGGAAAAACGATGGTGGCAAAACTTGTCGGGACCGACATGGGGTATGGAACCGTACACTTCCAAGTGCCCGAAGAGAGAATTGTCGTATTTCATCCGAACCATAAGGGCAAGGAGGAATCTAAATGAAAAATCGTGGTCCGTCGATTGGTTTTTTGTCGGCCTTCCTAACCTTGACGATTGGTTCGCAGGCCCCGAGTGCTTTATCGGCTCCCGCAAACTCGTTGCCTGAGCTGATAGAAGCAGCTAAGTCGGAGGGACAACTGAATTTAGTCGCTCAGGCCAACGTGTGGGGCGGCGTCGAAGGCGCTCGGATGCTGGAGCGAGTGTTCAATCAAACGTACAAGGTGGGTGCCAAAATTCGGTTTGCGCCGGGTCCCAACATGCCGACAATGGCCGGCCGCCTATTGACCGAGGCGAAGGCTAAGCAGGTGGCGTCGACGGATCTATATGTTGGCGCGGAAGCCCACGCGCCTCTTATAGCCGGTGGCGGGGTGGTTGATCCGTTTCCTTGGACGAAAGTTTTTCCTTATATAACTCAACAAATGGTAGAGCTAGATAATCGTGTTGTTCTGGCGACAACCAGGTTCCCGGGGGTGAGCTACAACGCCAAGCTTGTCTCTAAGGACGACGTTCCGAGGCGAATGGACGATCTGCTTGATCCAAAATGGAAGGGCAAGATCGCCTCCACGCCTATAGCGGTCAGTTTCGACCGGGTAGCCGACGTGCTTGGTTATGCGAAAATCAAAGAGTTCCTGCAGAAATTCAGCAGGCAGATCGGCGGGTTGATTCAGTGCGGCGAAATGGAAAGGCTAGCAAGCGGCCAATTCCTTCTGCTCGCTTTTGACTGTGGCGATTATGTCGCCGAACAGGCAAAAGCCAGAGGGCTGCCCGTTGAAAGTGAGATATTGGAAGACGCGGCCCATACGGGGCATTTTTATCTGGCGGTGCCAAAAAATTCGCCGCATCCCAACCTTGCAACTTTGTTTTCAGGCTTTCTATTGAGCCGCGAGGGGCAGCAGGCCTTTTGGGAGATTCAAAAGTCAGCTTCACACCTCGTGGAGGGCACGCCGGCGCAAAAAAGAAAAAAGGCGATCGAGGAGCGAAACATAAAGCTTCACGGTTTTACGGCGACCTATGTGGCGGCGCGGGAGGAGCGATTGCTTAAGTGGCGCAACGAGTTTATGGCCATTCTCCAGAAAAAATAAACGGAGCGCCAGAAAGACATCATCGTGAAGCGGCCTTAGGAAAGGGGTCAGCATCGTGGACAGGATATCTTCACCCAACCTGTTTGACCATAGCTCGCTTTTCCTGACAGGAGTTAGAGTAGGAGGGCTAACGTTTGTGGCCCAGGATGCCAGGGGGCCAGATGGGTCAATCGGCGCCGCACCGAATGCGAGAAGCCAGGCGCGCCAGACGCTCGAGAATCTGCGCACCGCTCTGCGGGAGGTGAAACAGAACCTGGATAACGTGGTCTCGTTATGGGTCCTGCTAACCAACTACGACGACGCGGAAGCCGTGGCCAGGGTGCTCGACGAGTATTTCCCGAACCCTCAGCGGGCGTACCCCGCGGTTTGCTTCCTCGGGGTGACGGGACTGGATGGCGGCTGCGCCGTCCGGATGGATGCGGTGGCTTCAGATAGCCCGACCCGGAGCCAAATCGACGTGCCGGGAGTGCCACTGAGCAAGGGAAATCGCTGCCACGGGGTAAGGATAGGAGACCTCCACTTCCTTGCAGGCATCGACGCAGGCGAGGAAGCCACGGTAGGTGCAGACTTGTATTCGGCTATGGCCCAGCAGGTGAACACCATCCTGGACAGGACCGAAGGGATCTTAAAAAGCCAGGGACTCTCGCTCGGTGATGTTTTCCGCAACTATAACTTCCTTTGTCACATGGCAGACATTAGCGTCCAGGCCGCGCACCGCGACACCCGGCGCCAGAGGCTCGGCAACGTTTTTAAGCCAGAGGAGTTCCCGGCTCAATCGCGCATTGGCATCAGGACCCTGGGCCAAAATGTCCTCCAACGCTCTGTCGTCATCGCCACCGGCGACAGAAGAAAGACGTACGTATCGAGCGACAAGGTGCGAATGACTCCCAGCCTGTTCTCCCAGTCCGTACGTGTCGGTAACTGGCTGTTCATAGCCGGCCAGGACTCCATCGGCCTCGACCAGAAGACCATCGGCGCAGGCGACATGACCATCCAGACCGAGGAATCAATGATGCACATCAAGGACATAGTGGAAGCGGCCGGCGGCACGCTGGACGACGTGGTCAAGACGACGGTCTATGTGCTCGAGGGCCAGGATCTGGCTGCGTTTGCCTCGACTTACCAGGACTTCTTCAAGACCCACAAGCGCAGCCAGTGGATGCCTGCTGGCCTTACCCTCGGTGTCAAAGCTCTCGCGCCCGACTGCGTGGTAGAAATCGACACGGTTGCGTACGTGGGGTCAAAAGGATAAGCGTCGATATCCGGATCGTTGAAGTGTTTGCGCTCTTCGGCTGGCAGATTTAGCGCTCAGTGGACGCGGATGAATTGAGAATGACCCCTACGGCCGCCCGCGAGCGTGGTGCACGCAGCAGGCGCCTTACAAAAGGGGCATGACTTCTTTAGCCCAGGCCTCCACCGTCTCGTTGTAAATCCTTTCGGGCGCGGTGAGCATAAAGTGGCTCATCCCTGTCCGCTCGAGTTCCTTGACACGGGCCGCGCATTCTTGAGGAGTGCCGGCGATGGAGAAGCGGCGGACCAGGTAGTCGGTAATATAGCTTGAATCCAGCCTGTCTTCGAGCGGCCTCATGATATCGAAGGCCTCCATAAACTTCTTGACGCCGGGTAGTTCCTCGGGCGGCACCGTCTCCAGGGTGAAACGGAAATTGTGATGGGCACGGTTGGCGAGGCGCGCGCGCACGGTAGCGCGGGCCCGATCGCCGTCTTTGTTCACGCAGATCATGCCAGCCGCAACGAGTTCGATCTCGGCTGGCGAGCGTCCGACTTGGGCGGCACCTTGAGCGATTTTTTCTTTTGCCCACTGAAGCACGCGCAGGTCAAAACCGCTTCCCAGGATCACGCCGTCGGCAAGCTTGCCGGCTACCGGCAAGCCACGGGGGCCTTCCACAGACACATAAAGCGGCACGGGGAATTTGCCGATCTTGAGGCCGACTTTGCCGGTGGGAAACTCGGCGGCCTTGCCCTGAAGCAGCTCCCGGATGGTTTTGAGACCCTCCTCTAACTTCTCGATCGGTGTAGCTTTTCTCCCCAGGCTGTACACCGGACCGTCACCGGTTCCCATGCCCAGGGTCGCCCGGCCCTCGGAGATCTCGTTCAGGGTCGCCGCGGAACCCGCCAGCACCGTCGGGTCGCGGTAAACCATGTTGGTGACCGCGGTCGCCAGGCGCAAGCGTTTCGTGTGCGTTGCGCAGATGGCCAGGGCCTGAAATGGATCGAGGCAGGTCGTCTGGCTATCTGCAATGAATATGCCTTCAAAGCCCATCTCTTCCGCCTGTTTTGCCCGTTGAATTCCCTGGAGGATGTTTCTTACGGAGCCATGCAAACTAAAACGGATTGCCATAGGGGTTCTCCTCCCTGGTCAGTTTGAAGTCGTTGTAGCTGAACGTCTTTACATTGAAGATTCTGATACCTTTGTCTCAAGAATCCTCTGACGTCGATGGCCCGGTTACTTCACCGACAAAGCCTTCTTTAATTCGGCCATAACGGAGGGTGTTAATCTAAATAGCTTGGCAACAGTTCTTTCCAAATCTTCGCCCGCAAGCGGCTCGATATCCAAATTGGACTTCTTAGCTTCTGCCAAAAATTCGGGGTCCGCTAAGGTTTCTGCGAAAGCCTTCCGAAGGAATTGCACCCTCTCCTTTGGGGTCCCCGGCGGCACCACGTACGGTCGGACCAGCGTGCTGACATCGTGAATTCCCGCCTGAATCAGTTGACGCCCCTCCTCGGTATTAGCAAAGTTGATCGCTACGGGAATGTTGGGCAGCTCGGAGTGAGCGCTCGCCACTATCTGTAGTACAACCACCATGTCTCCTGATTCTATGTCCTTGCGCGATGTCACCCGCAAGGACTCCCATCCGATGCAGGTTCCGTGAAGCTCACCACCCTGCATAGCCAAGCGAATTTCCGGGGCCCCCTTATAACCCGATACGATTTGAATAGGGAGACCAACGGCGGCCTTTAAAACGGCGGGAAAATCGTAACTGCTGGCGCCCGGACCGGTCGCACCGAGTTTAACGGGCATCTTGGAGCTTCTCCACTTTTCAAGACTCGTGACATCGCTACTTTTGCTCGTGACACAGACCGGGTTTTCTCTCATGGGAGAGCCCACGTATCCGAACTTCAGAGCGTCGAACTCAATCCCCGGCCGGCCCAGAATTTGACCCACAAAGATCCCGCCGATAAAGTTTCCAATCGTAAGTCCATCAGGTCTGGCTGCCTTATAGACATGATTGGCGGCGATGAGGCTGCCGGCTCCGGGCATGTTCTCCACAATGATCGTCGAAGCGCCGGGGAGATGTTTCCCCAAATGCCTTCCGATCGTGCGAGAATAAGCGTCGAAAGCGCCTCCTGCGGTAAACCCGACAACGATTCGAACCGTTCTTCCCTTGAAAAAATCGTGCGTCGTCGCGTGCGCGGATCCCGGGATAAGCGTAGCTAGGGCGATTGTCACCATCACGCGACGAGTGCTCCTATGCATAACAGTCCCCTCTCTGTATCTTTTCTTAGGAATTCTTAATTCCCGTGATCGAACCTCGGGCTCCCACCCTTGTTTTGTAAGATCCTTGCAAAGTCCGACCAATCACCCTACTTCAACTCACCAATGGATTCAACGCCGCTTCGCTCTTCTGTAGATCTTCGTCAATCCTCCGTGCCCTGCCTTGCCAAGGCCTACCATTGCATACTATCCGTTTAAGGAAACACGGAGATAGATTGCGCTAGCTCAAGTCTGGCACCCTTCACGCAAAAGCTTGACCCCTTGCTCCCCCGAGTTATGGGTTTAGCTACGAATTTTTCGCTTGATTTCCTTGGCCGCCTGATGATCGGTTCACTCCGATCGCTCGTCAACCGGAAATAGA
>JACPFH010000014.1 GCA_016183075.1 Deltaproteobacteria bacterium
GCCCCGGCGAAATGTACTCTCGGCTTTCTCGCAATAATGACGCGACCATAGTTTGCCAGCCACAAAATAGCAATAAGGTTTGCCTGACCCCATTCTCATTCTGACCCCATTCGCATTCGATAAGGTTTGTCTGACCCCATTCGCGGGGCGCGAGGAGGGGGCTTGAAACGGGGACAACATATGCGAACCCTCACCCGTTCCCTTCACCTGCAGGGCGGGCGAGAGTCTGTCGAGAGCCGAGCCAAAGGATCGAAGGGGCGAGGGGTTTCCAGCACACTCGAAGGGACTATTAAGGCTTCAATCGCCCGGCCCCAGGTGATATAAAACGCTCACGGGCGCGACTTGAATATCTCACATGAAAGAGCTTGAAGACGTTTACCCCTTGCCCGGCATGTTAACGTTCGGCGAGGTCGAGTGCCTTTATCGGCTCGGTCAGATCAATCATTGTAACGGGGTCATTGTCGAGATCGGCAGTTGGAAGGGCAGATCCACGGTCGCCTTGGCGAGCGGCGCGTCCAGGGTCCATGACGCGAAGGTTTATGCCATCGACCCGCACAAGCCGCTCCCCGTCGAGGGTTACACCGAGGACACTGAAGCCGCGTTTATGGCTAACATCAAGAGAACCGGCGTCGCGGACCGAGTCGTGCCCATGATCATGACTTCCGAGCAAGCCGCCAGGGGTTGGAACCAACCCGTGCGACTGCTCTGGATCGACGGCGACCATCGCTACGAGTCGGTGAAGTTGGATTTTACTCTTTGGGAACCGCATGTCGTTGTCGGCGGGATCATCGCCATGCACGACACGATCCGCAAAAAGGGCCCGAAGCGGGTCCTGTGGGAAAACGTATTTCTCTCGGGGCGCTTCCAGGGAATCGCCATCGTCGACAATATTACCGCGGTTCGCAAGGTCGAAAAGAGGTCGCTGACCGGAAAACTCAGGGACTATCTGACGCTTGCCTTACGAGGCGTCTACATCGCTGCCCGCAAGAGCCGGGTTCCATACTCGAAATCCGTCGGCCGTTCTCTGCTCAAAATTCTCACGCATCAATCGTGGATGCCGGTGATCCTCCTGGTCTTCACCGCCAGCATCGCGCGATAGTGAAAATACCGGCCTTTGGCGCGGTACTTCCTTCTTTCGTTCCCCAGCAGCGTATACCAGCCGAAGGTCCAGATCGACCGCATCAAGTTCGGAATGATCGAAAAGATACTGCTGCGCTTGTACGCCAGGCGGCTTCTGCCCTGGGCCTCGTGGCGGAGACGAAAAGCTTCCTCGGTCAGGCGTGCGGGGTCGAGTTCGTTATAAACCGCGGCCTTGGGCTCCCATCCGATTCTCTTGCCGGCCTTGAGAGCCCTCTTGGCGAACTCCACGTCTTCTGAAATGCCGAATCCCCCGGGTCCCAATCGATCGTCGAACAGTCCGGTTTTGTCAAACACTTCGCGCCGCACCGCCATATTGCCGCCGGTCAACGTTTCGAGATCGGCGCCCGGAGTCGATCCATAGTTAAGGAAATCTACGGTTCGATACTTGTACAAGGCCTTTTGCAGTTCTTCGTTCCTTTCGTCGTCGGGACGCATGATAATGGCTCCCTGCATGGCGTCGTGAGGATATTTCTTAAAGAAAGCGTCGATCGACTCGAGCCATTCGGGTCTTACTTCCACGTCGTCATCGAGAAAGGCAACGATTTGTCCCCTGGTCAGCGGGATGGTTTTATTTTGAGCGCGGCATTTTCCCGGAATCGCTTCCCTCACCTGCCAGCAAGAGACGCCGTCTCGACCGTCGAATTCCTTGGCCAGCGCCTCGACGGCCGCGGCGGTCGGCTCATCGGCTGCGTTGTTGGCCAGCACGATCTCATGGTCGATCCGGCCGCTGCCGTTGACGCTGCGGAGGGAGTTCAAAAGCCGACGAATTTTTTCAACCCGTCCCGAAGTCGCGATGATGATGCTGATTGCGGAGTCCATCGCCTCTACAAGCCTGGGAAGTCGAACGGCAAGGTGTCGGGGTCGCTTGGATCAAATTCTTCGCTTACCACGACGATCAAATAAAAAGGCGCGGTGCCGTCACTCGTGATGGCATGGGCGACGAGAGGCGGGATGGTAACGGTGACAAGATTCCTGTCGCCCATCGGCACAACCGTCTCTGCGCCGGTCCGCGTATCGCGGAGAAAAAGCTTCGCGTCGCCACTGATAACGCTGAACCATTCCGTCTTGCGGGTATGATAATGCTTGCCTTTGGTCTTTCCCGGATTTCCGACGGTTACATAAAGTTGCGACATGCGCGTTCCGCCCGATAGATGGCTCGATCGCAGCACCTCCGTCAACCAACCGCGGTCGTCGCGTTTAACTTCCAGAGGGTCCACGCGCACACCATCGATCATCGGCTCACCCCTTCCTCCGGGAGATTTTCCCAATCCCTCTTAAGCTGCGCCAATCCGGCCCGCCACGTCGGCAGTTGAATCCC
>JACPFH010000389.1:0-3293 GCA_016183075.1 Deltaproteobacteria bacterium
TCTCGGCTGCGGCCCATGGGTTCGTGCCATGAGTCGTACTGTCTGTTATCGGACGTCCGCAGCCTCGCTCGCGCCCCCCTGGGTCGCTCTGTGCTGCTCCGTCCATGCTCCGCTCCGGGGAGCCCGCTCGGCCCTCTTCCTCCCCTCCGCAAGGGACTCCCGGTCCCGTTTGAACGGATTGAACGTTTCGAACGATTGGAACGGTTCAAGCCGTTCAGCCCGACGAGACCTTGGAGCGGAGGGATTGGGCGTCCCGCCACATTTCTCGCGGTAGAGCCTTCATCATCTTGACCGGTCTGGAGCCCCCATGGTAAAAAAGGCGTCCGCGCGAAACTCTGAAGGAGGAGCCCCTCAATGTGCCGACATCGCAAGAGATACTCGATCGTTTCCGTGCCAGGGTTACTGGTTCTCGTTTTGATATTTTTCATTTCCCTCGCCGACGGCGCGGAGTACCCCGCAAAGACGATCCAGATTATCAATCCCTTTCCTCCGGGCGCCATCACGGACATCTCTGCGCGGATAGTAAGCGAGAAGCTATCGTCTCTACTCGGACAGGCCGTCGTAGTCATAAACAAGACCGGCGGCGGCGGAGCCGTGGGAATTAAAGCTGTCAAGGACGCGCCGGCGGACGGCTACACGATCCTGATCGCCCCGCCTCCCATTGCCCTCATTCCCCTGGCGCGGAAGGGCATCGGCTTCGCTCTGAGCGATTTTACCCCGATCAATTTCATCGGCAGCAATCCGTCGATCATGGTGGTAAAGGCGGATGCTCCCTGGCGAAGTCTGGAGCAGCTCATTGCAGACGCGAAAAAGAACCCGGGTAAGTTCACCTTCGGCAGCCCCGGCACCGGAACGAGCGGGCATTTCGGGATGGAGCTGATCAAGATGGTGACCGGCGCCGATTTCATTCATGTCCCCTTGGGAGGCGAAGCGCCCGTTGCGACGGCGATTCTGGGCGGCAATATCCACACCAGCGTTGTAACTTTGGGGACGGTCCGGACTCATCTTGAGGCAGGATCTTTGAGAGCCCTGGCTGTGACGGCTCAAAAACGCGCCAAAGAGTTTCCCGACGTGCCTGCCACTGCGGAAAAAGGCTACCCATCGATTAACGTGAGCCCCTGGTTTATTTTTTTCGTGCGGGCAAACACCGAGCCCGCCATCGTCGACAAACTGGCCAAGGCCTTTAAGGAAGCATTACAGGACAAAGAGATCGCGGGAAGGATCGAGAAAGCCGGGCTTGCCGTAGAGAATCGCGGCCCGGAGGAGACCGCGAAATTCTTGGCTCAAGAGCACAAAAAGTGGTCGGAAGTGGCCAGGGTAGCTAAGATCGGGCAGTGACTCCCGGGCGCCGGTATAACAAAGATGAGCGCTAAACAGTCTGATCTCGAGATCAACGGCATCACGGTGCCGTGCCTGCGCGGCGGCGAGGGGCGGCAGCTCCTGGTACTCCACGCGGAGTTCGCGGCGGGTGTGTGGGGTCGATTCCATGACCTGCTGGCCGAGCGCTTCGAAGTGATCATGCCGGAGCACCCGGGCTTTGGCCGCTTCGAGCGCCCCGACTGGCTGGACGGCATGCCTGATCTCGTCTACCACTACCTGGAGCTGCTTGATCGCTTGGGGAGCGGACAATTCAACCTGCTGGGCGAGTCTTTTGGCGGCTGGATTGCGGCGGAGCTCGCCGCGCTGGTCCCGGAGCGACTGCGATCGCTGGTTTTAATTGCGCCGATGGGCGTGAGCGGCCCGCGGGCGCAAACGCCGGACATCTTTGTTATGAACGAGGCGCAACGGCGCCAGCTCACGCTGCTCCGCCCTGACGGCAAAAGCTCCGGCGCTGAGACCTCGCGCCAGGAGCTTGAGCGGCAGGCGCGGGTCAAGGCCACGCTGGCGCGGGTCGGTTGGAATCCTTATCTGCACGATCCCAGGCTTCCGCACTGGCTGCATCGCGCTCGCCTCCCCTGCCTCTTGCTGTGGGGCCAGGCCGACCGGTTCATTGCTCCGGAGACGGCCGAGCTGTGGCTGCAGCGGATGCCCAACGCACGGCTGCGCACCGTCGAGCACGCAGGGCACTTTCCGCAGTTGGAGCAGCCGGAGGAGACCGCGAAAGCCGTCATGGAGTTCCTTGCATGAGCATCGAATTCTATTACTTCCACCTGATGCCCTGGCCATACCTTCCGCAAGACTTCATCAAGACCCATCCCTCATCCTGGGTGACGTACTCCAATGGGAACTTCGACCCTCAAAAGGGTCACGCGATTTACAATCGTTACCTTGACGAGCTGGCGTACGCGGACGAGCTGGGGTTCGACGGCATCTGCGTCAACGAGCATCATCAGACGGCCTACGGGCTGATGCCCTCGCCGAATGTCATCGCGGCGATGCTCGCCCAGCGAACCAAACGGGCGAAGATCGCGATACTGGGAAACGCCATCTCGCTGCGCGATCACCCGCTTCGCGTCGCGGAAGAAGTGGCGATGCTGGACGTGATCACCGGCGGAAGGATCATCTCGGGCTTCGTCCGCGGCATCGGGTTGGAGTACTATTCCTTCGGCCTCGACCCCAGCCGCTCGCGCGACCGTTTTGTGGAGGCGCTCGACCTCATCGTGAAGGCCTGGACCGAGCCGGGACCGTTCGAGTGGCGGGGTAAGGAGTACGAGTTCCGCTACGTCAACCCCTGGCCGCGGCCCTTGCAACGCCCGCACCCGCCCATCTGGCTTCCCTCCACCGGTAGCCCGGAGACGATCGAACTGTGCGTCGAGCGGGGCTATCCCTTTGCGCGGGTGTACGAGCGAGCGGACCTGGTGAAACAGGTGTTTGATCAGATTCGGGCCAAGGGTGAGGAGAGAGGGAAGCCGGTGACACCGGGCATGCTCGGCTGGATGATGCCGATCTATGTGGCCGAGAGCGACGCGCGCGCTCTGGAGGAAGCCGGCAAGCACGTGCTGTATCTATTCAGGGAGCTGAGCCACAGGCCTTTCGAAATGCTGCTGCCTCCGGGGTATATGAGCGCTGCGTCCATGGGCTCTGCCATGGAGCGCGTAGCGCGACGGGCGGGAATCGCCGAGCTGAGCGCGAAGGAGCTGGTCGATCTGGGTTTCGTGATCTTCGGCAGCCCGCAGAGCGTGCGCCAGCGGCTGGCCGAGTACCACAAGGTGATGGGCTTTGGCAACCTGGTGGCGTTACTTCAGTTCGGGAGTCTCCCGGCCGATCTCACTCGCAAGAGCATGGAGCTCTTCGCGAGCGAAGTGATGCCCGAGATGCGGCGACTGTGAACGGACAGACACGGTTAAGCGGAG
>JACPFH010000389.1:3298-6710 GCA_016183075.1 Deltaproteobacteria bacterium
GAGATGCGATGAGAGCGAGAAATGGTGAGCGCCCGGAACTTCGAGGTACTCGCATTGCAAGCGACGCTCCTTGCACAGCCTGAAGAAATCCTCCGACATCTGCTTCCAGCCCCCGGGTTCGGCCCCACCGACCGCGACGATTAGAGGCGCGTAAGGAAGAGGCGGATGAATGAGGGGGCTGTTTTCCCGCGCGCTCTCTGCATCCAGCCGGATCTCTTCATTGACGCTAATGTGAAGAACGGCGTCCAGGTCGTAGACGCCTGAGATGGCGACTGCGCCTTTGATCAAGTCGCGCGGCAGGCCCTGCTTTTCCCAATCATGGGCGAGGGCCATGGCGACGAGATGCCCGCCGGCGGAGGAGCCGGCAATGTAAAGCCTCGATGGGTCACCTCCATAATCCGAAACGTGTCCGTAGAGCCAGGCAATCGCCGAGCGCGCCTGCCGGACAATCTGTGTGACGGTCACGTTCGGGCAGAGATCATGTTCTACGACGGCTACGGTCGCGCCGGCTTTCACAAACAGCTCCGCGAAGTGACAATTGTCTTCCTTGCTTCCGCCGCGCCAGTAGCCTCCATGGAAGTAGGCGAGTATCGGAGCTCCCGGCTTTTGCGCCGGAAAAATATCCATCACCAGGCGGGGAGAGTTTCCATAGGGGACGTTGAGGCAAGATTTCAGGGCTCCGCGCGCCTTTAAACTTGCTTTCCTTCTCTCCTCGGCCCATCGCGGAAAATCCGGCGCCGACACCTGGGGATTAAAGTGAAACTCCATCTCCTCTTTCCGCAGTCCCTTGTAGACGGGCGCGCTCATGAGTTCCTACCTGTCTTTCCCTTCAGTCATCGGTCTCGCCAAAGTAGTCGCGCAGGATTCTTTCCTTGATGTACTCGAGAGCGCCGAGATCTTGGATGATGTCGCCGCCGGTGTCGTAGAAGAAAATATCGCCTGAGCGATTGCGGCCGATAGCCACCAGCCACTCCAGCTCATCGCGGTCCTCCAATAGATAATTGATCGCCTGGTTGGCCCCTTTGCTGGCGATTATCGTCACTTTCGGGGCGGGAGTCTTTCTGACTTGTGACATCCGGGTACCTCCTCAGATCCATTATCACTTTATACCAGACGAATGTCTCTTCACAACCTGGGAAGGTCGAGCCCTATGACTTCGGCTCGCTGGCCGCTACATTTGCAATCTCCGGTCACCGTCCTGGGGTCGGTGGCCATCATTGGAAACTCGCGCGGTATTCTTGGGCTGTCGATGGCGCTAGGCGCAGTCGCGTTCGTGTTGATGCTGAACGGCTTTTTTCTGTTCTTTGACTCGCCCTTCTGGCCTTTATTTTTCGTGGACCGAGGAGCCGTTCAGGCTTCACTCGCCGAGGTTGAGGCTGTGCTCCGGCGTCCGAAGATCTCTAAAAAATACGGCCTCACCGAGAGCTTGCTTGCAAGGTTAATCAGCGCTTTCCAGAACTTGAAAACCTACAAAGCCACCCGTAGCGTTTCCCCTCGCGTTTTCCTCACCCTCCTTTAGCTCTGGCTGCCTTTGTGAAAGCTACCTCAAAGGTCTGGCGCTGACGCGTCGTCTAGGAAAGATCGCAACAGTTTCTTGTTTTCGCAATTGCGAAAACGTGGAAATGTCGGGCTTGGAAATAAGGATCTCACCAAAAAAAGCGGCGAACGGCTACTTCCTAAGAAAGCCGAGATCGGGTTAACACACTCTGGTGTCCGGGGATTAGATCGTAGAAGCCATGCTCTATCCCTCAATCGCGGCATACTGCTGCCGGAATTCCAAGATTGCTAGGAAAGCAAGACCCCACCCACTTCCGAATGCGGCCTAGCATGGATGTTTCCGTACTTGCGCAATTGCGCAAACATGCAAGTTTCACCAACAGGTCCGGGAGACGGTGCCGGAGTGGCTATGAGCGGCCGTTCCCGCCCCAGATCCTTCCATCGACCCAGAGCTTTGACAGCTCCAGGGCATACGAATCGGCCTCTCGCTTGGAATCGAAGCTGGCTCTTCGCCGGCCAAAGATGGGGATCTTCTTGGTCCTCTTCTCCTCCTCGATCACGACGGTTGCCCTGGCAACCCATCCTCCTGAACGAAGCTTGGCAGAGGCCAGCTCAATGGTATGGCCCTTATACGATACTTTTCTCATCTCTTGCGCGGGAGCGGGATACGACGTTTCATCCTTCCGGCCTGATGCATTCCGCCAGGTCGTTCCGCGGCGAGTTGACGAGAGTCGACACATCGTAGGCTTCCATCAGCTCGGGCGGGAATGATTTCAGAAGAGATAAGACCTGGCCCGCGTCCTTGAAACGAATCCTGATGTCGCGGAATTCGTTTGCGTAGGTAAACCGGCCGCACATATTCGTGCTCACCGTCCCAACATTTTCATGCTTTCGGAATTACGAAAAGATGAAAGCTGGCAATAATAGCCTGGATGCGAGATCGAAAACCAGACCCCAATCCTCAGAGCTAGACCGCCAACGGTCTTAACTTTCCTGTTTGTCAAGCCTGGCACCATCGAATTTACGGCTGGCATAGGTCGTAAGATAGGAAACAGACGGGTGAGCCGCAGAGTTGACATCGGGCCAAAGATGTTGTACACGAATGTAGTAGTGTAAACTACATGATCGTTCTTGACGCCTCAACGCTGATTCTCCTGGCCAAAAGCGATTTATTGCCGCTACTGGTTGAGAAAACGCCAATAGAGATCCCTCCGGAGGTCGAGCAGGAGGCGCTGGCACGCAGGGAGTTGTACGATGCTCGGATGATAGAAGGGATGTTGCGCGCCGGAAAAATTCAAGTTTCCAAATCTGCCCGGCCGGAGCGGCGGAGGCAAATTCAGGCCGACTTCGGGCTTGAAGCCGGCGAGGCTGCTGCACTGCTCTTAGCAAAGGAGAATGATCAGCCACTCGGCACCGACGACGGACCGGCCATAAAGGCCGCCAAAATCATGGGCATTCCCTTCTTTACCGCTATTCATGTACTGTCGGAGCTCCACGAGAAGGGTCGAATGGACGAGAAAGCAGCCTTAGTGAAATTGGATATACTGCAAAAAGTGGGGCGTTACAGCATCCAAATTCTGGAAGACGCCCGCAAAAGAATCAGAGAGTGAGGTGATGGCGTATGCCGGTTATGAGCGTCCGACTGAGTGAGCAGGAGCTGAAGCGGCTCAAGACTCTGGCTAAAGAGGAAGACAAGGAAAAATCGTCGGTAGCGAGGGAGCTGCTCATGGATGGTCTTAAATACAAGATGCTCCTCGCCTACAAGGAGGGCAAAGTCTCTTTAGCCAAGCTCAGCAAATCGCTTGGGATGAGCTTGAGCGAAGCCATAGACCTTCTGTCTTCTTTCGGCCTGCAGTCTCCCATAAGCTACGATGATTACTTGAAGGGAGTAGAAACAGCTCGCAAGGCTATCCGC
>JACPFH010000390.1 GCA_016183075.1 Deltaproteobacteria bacterium
CATAGCCGGATGCGCCGCGTACCACGCCCAGCAGCTTGACCCCTGCCTTCTCCTGGTTGATCTTATCGAAGAAATCGATGACGCCGGCCTGGCGCAGGGCCTTGATCGGCCCGTCGAAATAGTCGAGGAAGACGACCTCAGGCACCAGTTGGGTGTAATAGGCCCCCGATGTGTTCAACATATCGAAGACCCCGCGTGACAGGGCATCCACCGCCTCAAAGGGCGACACGATCTCCGGGCCACCCTTCCACTCGATCTTGAGGCTACCACCCGATTTCCGTTCGAGCTGTCGCTGCAGTTCCCAGACGGCGTCGTTGGAGGGATAGTCCTTGAACCATGATGTAACGGACGTGATAACGACTGGCTTCTTGACCGGTGCCGCCGCGGGCTGGGCTGAGGTGCGACCGAGCACCACTGCGAGGAGAACGAAGAGAGGGAAAAGGACGACTTTTCTCATGGGAACGCTCCTGTCTCATGCTTTGATATTTTAAGACTTCATAGGACGCGATTCGATTAACCCGATTAGACCAAAAAGTCAAGGTACAAATGTGAGGGGGCGGCACACTTTCACTTTCGCTGTGTGGGATCCGGGCCGGTGTATCGTTGATGGCCCAGGCGGGTGATATCGGGGACATAGTTGATGAATGTACATTCCGCCCACGGCCCGTTGAGGTCCACGGCGGTCAGCGACCCGTTGTCGATCCGGAGGTGGCGGAACTCGCCGAGGGAAAGGCGAAGGTAGTGACAGAGAATGGCTCGGATGACGTCGCCGTGGGTGACGAAGAGAAGCCGGCCTTGGGGATGTTTCCGGATAGCGCGCCGTAGCGCCTCCAGTCCGCGCCTCTGTACGCCGCGCATGGTCTCGCCACCGGGGAGCTTGGCCGTCATCGGGGACTCTATGAATCGGTTGTAGGTCTTATCGCGGGCGAGCTGGTCGAAATTACGGCCTTCCCACCGGCCAAAGCCGACCTCTGTGAGCTGCGGCTCTATGTTTAAAGGCGCTTTAATGCTGCGGGTGACGATCTTTGCGGTTTGGAGCGCTCGTTTTAGCGGGCTCGCGTAAACGGCATCGATTTTTACTCGGGACAGAATCTTCGCTATGTGCTTTGCTTGAACGATACCCCTGCGGTTTAGCGGGACCTCCAGGCGTCCCATCACGCGCCCGTTTTTGTTCCACGTCGTCTCTCCGTGGCGCAAGAGAAATAAGGTTGGCAAGGCGCCCTATGCGGCGTGGACCGCTCTCAGGTTGCAGAACTCCTCGTAGTCGATCAACTGGTGGATCGTGGGTTTTTCACCGCACATCGGGCAGGAAGCGTCCGCTTTGAGCTTTAGCGTGTTGATCTCCATGGTCAGCGTGTTGAAGCACAACAGCCGTCCGATCAAGGTGTCGCCCTTCCCCAGGATAAGCTTGATGGCTTCCAACGCCTGGATCACGCCGATGAGACCTGGAAGTACGCCGAGGACACCGGCTTCCTGGCAGCTCGGCGCCATCTCCGGCGGAGGAGGCTCGGGATAGAGGCAGCGGTAGCACGGGCCCTTCCCCGGGTAAAGGACAGTCGCCTGGCCCTCGAATTGGAAGATGCTGCCGTGAACGTTGGGCTTTTTTGCCAGCACGCAGGCGTCGTTGATCAGTTGGTGTGAAGGATCTGGCGCTGCAAATTCGAAAGGTCGACAACGTCGTTGTCTATGATTCCCATCGTGCCGACACCGGCCGCGGCGAGATAGTAAGCGGACGGAGAACCCAGTCCGCCGGCGCCCACCGTGAGGACCTTGGCTTGAAGGAGCTTCGCCTGCCCCTCTTCGCCCACCTCCGGAAGCAAGAAATGGCGGCTATAGCGGATTAACTGCTCCGGCGTGAACTGATAGTCCTGAGCCCATTTATAGCCGGCCGTTTTCCAGGCCGTGTAACCACCCGACATGGAGACCACGTCCGGATAGCCCATGTCTTTGAGGGCTTTGGCGGCCAAAAGTGAACGTACGCCACCGGCGCAGTAGGCGATGATGGGAGTCGATTTCTCCGGAACGATCGTCTCGACTTTGATTTCGAGGAAACCGCGCGGCAAAGAGACGGCTTCTTCCAAGTGCCCGTCGCGATACTCTTCCTTTTCCCGCACATCTAACAGCAGGTATTTTCCGTTGTTGTGCAGCAGCTCCTGGGCTTCCTGGACGGAGATCTCCTTGACCTCTCTTCGGGCCTCGTCCATGAGCTGTTGAAAGGTCTTACTCATGTCTCCTCCCCAGAGTTTCTCTTCTAAATTCGGCCAATCTTGGACCTTTAAAGTCTAAGTTACACAGCATCTTGCGCAATGTCAACCTCGCGCCGGCGCGAGCGAATTTCTTATTTTCCGGGAATCGGACCTCCCCACATTTCCCTCAGAAAACCGCTCCTTTCCAGGTGTTCGACGAAGGTGTTGTCAAAGATTTCCTCAGGCTTTTTCCTGATGTTTGTTCCACTCTCGCGGGCAATCTGAATCGCCTCCCCCACTGCGTTAGCCGGTATAATCATTCTCCGGTTGATGAGCGCCTTGGCGTAGACGTCATAGGCTGACCGAAGGGCGTCGGGGTCATGGACCTTGAGGAACTTGGCTATCGAGGATTTGGCCTTGTCCGGATTCTTTTCCACGAAGTAGACCGCCTCAGCCATGGCTGCGACAAATTTTTGCACCAGCGCAGGTCGCTCTTTCAAGCTCTTCGAGTTTGTGTGCAAGGAACTGAAGATAAACGGCATCCCGAGATCGTTCAGGTTGTAGATCACATTGAAACCATCCTTTTTTCCCTGGATGTCCAGAGGAGGCCCAACAGGGGTGGCCTGGATGACGTCCATGACCAGGGCCTGATATTTTTCAGGCTGGCTGGCCCCCATGGAACGGATCGCCACCTCTTCCTCGGTCAGATTAAACTTTTTGAGAAGGGCCTTCGACACCCTGTGATCGAGAGCGCCGGTTCGAGACACTCCGATGATCTTACCCCTCAAATCCTCGATATTTCTTATATCCTTGCGCGCTAAGAGAAACCAGGGGAGCCCCAGGAGCGGCGACGCCACGAGCTTGCCATCCATTCCCGTAGCCATACCGGGGATCGTGGAGTCGCCGGCGCAGTACAAGAACTGGATTTGATCGGAAGCCAGGGCCGGAAGCGCGTTTGCCGCCCCACGCAGAGTAGTGAAGCTCACCTTGATCCCATATTTCTCAAACAGACCGTTGTCCAAAGCGGCGTAGAAGTGGACGAAGCCGCCGCTGGTGGCGCATGTGGCGGCGGTCGCCGTCATCGGTGCTTCACCCGGCCCGGCCAGGTAGGGATTCGCTTTGACCCCGGCGGGCGCAATGATTCCGCTCGCTACCATCACCAGCGCCGTCCCAAGCCCTATCACAACGCAATTCTTACGAGTCTTCCGATGTCGGATTCGCTTCGTTCGGTTCATGCTCCCTCCTCTCCTATCCAGCCCCGCTTTAGACGATCATCGCACGTTTAGCAAGAAGCCGGCGCTACGGTTTGGTCCGGAAGATCGCCACAAAAGTTGCGCCCGGCACGCTGCCAATGGTCGCCTAGCCAACCAAAGATGCGATGTTGACGGATGCCCATGACGGATAGACTTCTCCCTCGCGGCATGGTTGCTCGCCACCGCAATCGGAAAATCCACTTCCGCTAGTCCCTTGCATTCTTTTGGAATCACGTGGCTTTTCGTCTCGGTCGCCCCCAGTCATCCCTGGGTTCCTTTACTTCCTTTACAAAGGTCTCCAGAGCGAGTCTCCGTCGCTGATTCAACCAATCGGGAGCGTCTTGTAGAATCTTTTCACAGCGAGGCACCAGTCCAGATGGATCCGCACCGGAGAATTTCTTAACAGAGGGTAGATGGACACGCCAAGCCCGCCTCGCAACTCGATCTGAGACGCCATGGGAATATCCAGACTGAAGTAGACCAGAAAGAAAATCGCAGACGCCAATGTCATCGACGATAAGCTGAGAAACGTATTCCTTAGCTTCAGCTTCCGAGCTCCACTCCGCCAGGTGGTATAGCAGGTAGCCAAACTCCGGACCTGTGTGTAGACGTTTCTCCTGGATGGCCTCTCGAATTTTCTGGAGGGCTATAGCTTCTAGCTCGGGCAAATGGTCAACCGCTACAGTCCGCTGGTTCTCAGGCTGACTTGGCTCACGTTCCCCATACTTACCATGTTCTTGACCCAAGATTATGACCTCACGCGTTGGTAGCGCCACACACTTTGCTTCCGTGAATATCTTCCGGAGCATCTCAAAACGTTGCTGCTGCGTCGGCAACCGTTTCAGAAGTTGGTACGATATCCTCAACATGCGCATGTCGTTTCCGTGGTCAAACATACCCGCCCGATCTTCATCCAAAAAAAGCCGATCTCCGACGTTGTAGATCGCCCGAAGAATTGGCTCGATACGTTCTTCTGCGATATCGCTGTCCGTAAGGTCCTGGATTCGCTCTAAAAATTGGCGGAGCCGTGTCGTACCATCTGGTCGGTGTTCTGTCGAAAGCCTTAGAAGTTCTTTCCCAAAAGCTTCGGGATCACCTCCTAGACCGAGAAGAGTTTGCATCTCCTCGGAGGAGATGTCCCCAGGCGGTAGCGAAAGCATGAAATACCGATCACACACATCAGGGCTGCATATACGTAGTTTCTTTCGCCATCTGGATAACCATTCAGACCCGTAAGAAGAGCCGCCGTATGCCCATGCCCATTTGGGGAATAGCCGCCCCATGATGTCTGTGATGGCCTTTCGTCTATCGCCAGTGGCCGCTTCTAGGAAAGAGTCAAATAGCCTCCTCCGATCCTCTGGGCGATCGCTAGCTTCCAGACCTCGATCGTCTGTTCCTATGAGCAGGTCTTTGTTGCTGACCACGAAACTGTACATTCCCGGCACAAACAGACGGAGAGCTTGAATACCTAGAAAATCGATTGGGTTGACTTCTCCTTTTACAATAGCGTAGGTCGGACGCAGGATGTTGATAAACCTCTTTACGTCTCGTGGTGTTCGAATAAAAGTGTCAATTCCCCCCCAGTAAAGATTCCCCCACTCAACGCTGTCCCATAGCTCTTCAGGTGTGCCAGCCAAGACCTCATCAATTTGCTCAAACAGGAGACGACGTAGACTTGTCCTATCGGGCAGAGGCAAATCAAATGGCGCTTGCACGATTTTCTCAAGGTAGTCATCTCCTGAAGCGCCTTGGGGTCGGCTCACCGCGCCTGCAACCACCTCCCGGTCAAACGCCAACAAATATATGGTTTTGGGGAAATCGGCTACCGCCTTGACGACCTGGAAGAGTTGTCGAATTTCTTCTGCATGGAGACGATCAATATCGTCGATAACCACTAGTATGCGAGCATTCTGATTTCTCAGGGTCGAATCGATCGAGGCGCGTATTTGATGGATGTCCTCAGCCAGTGCTTCAGCAATCGCCTGCGTTGCCGTAGCTGAGGTTCGGAACACATTCTTGACTCGATCAATCCACCCTCCAACGGCCGGGACTAACGTCAAAGGTTCCAAAATACGCGCGAACCGATCAAGTTTCTGGCTGACATTTCTGAGCTCTTTGGGAGCATCCTGCCCGCCTAACGTAGCTTTGAATTGCCTGAAAAACTGCTGAATGAGTTGCTCCCGCCCAGAAAACCACCATGGATTGAAACGTACCGTCACCAATTCATTTTTTTCTTGCTGTTCCGCTGCAAGGAAGTGCAGAACGAAATTGATAATGGTCGTTTTACCAGAGCCCCAGGGACCATTAAGGGCAAAGACAAATCCCTCCTCCGCATCCATCCTGATGATTGCACTTGCAAGAAACCGTGCAAATTCAGCTCGGCCTAATCGATCCTGCTCTGGTTCTCTTAGAGCCGTATCGTAGAGAAAGCCTTTACCGGTATCCCCGTTTTTCCCGTCTGAGCGTATTTCAGATGTGCTCATGGAGTGGTGATGGCCGCCTATAAGGTCAATATTGCTCCTGTCCCTAAGCTATTTCTGCCTCCGTGGAAGATGAAGAATCCATTCAACCAGACTGAAGGTCGAGGCAAGGACGACCGACGCGCCAGCGCCAGCTAGGAGGACTTCAAACGCGGCGACCCAGTTTCCTTCAGACAGGAGATGCGTCGCTGGAAAAGCAACAGAGACGATTGGGAATACCGCTACTAATCGCGCCTCTTGGACGAAGCGACTCAGTGGGCCTGCCTCAGACCGCGGAGATAAGCTGAAAGGAATATCGCACTCAAGGAAGCTGTTTAAGGATTGCTCCAGGTCATGGGGCACCGGCCTCGTCAGGTAAGACGTGGCATTAACCCAGTATGCAAGCTCATCGGGCGTAACTTCGATGCGACCACGCTGCAAATAGGCGTAAGAATGTAATGTCGACAGCACCCAGTCTTCAGCGTGAAGAAACGGGTGCACTACGGGTGGTCGACGCAGTCGACGCGTGATGGACGCAGTAGCGGATGCTCCTGCCAGAATACTTTTCAGACAAGTCTTGGCAAACAAGGCAGGCTCAACAAAATGACCAATTTCCGACTTTACTCGGTGTACCTCCTTACGCCATTCCGACCATAATCTATCCGAGGGGGGGCCCATCGATGAAACATCCACTCATGTTGCAACTCATCCCAAACTCCTGCACTTTCCAGTTTCGTGACCATCTGCGCCCATTTCTCAAACGAAATGACAGCA
>JACPFH010000371.1 GCA_016183075.1 Deltaproteobacteria bacterium
ATCGCCTGACTCTATTTGTGAAAAATTCCAAGCATGGATATGCTGGCCCCGATCCTGACCCCGTTGTTGAGAATTTCGTCACTGGGAGAGTTGATGCATTTATTGTAACCAAGTTAGGATCGGGGCTGGCCCGGCCATGTTGGCGATCGGAGAGAAATTTCCACAGGGTTCTTCAAGATCGAAAATCTAAAGGAGGTCGGCTATGGCTAAAGCTATTTTGGCGCTTCTCCTTGTTCTCTTTTTGTTCGTTGGAGACGCCCTTGCCGTGGAGAAAATCAGAATCTCCGTTTCCGGTAGCTACAACATGATCTTCCTTACCGCAGGGGTTGCCCAGAAGAAGGGCTTTTTCAAAGACCAGGATTTGGACGCAGAAATCATCGTGATGAGGCCTCCAACCTCAATCGCTGCTCTTTCCAGCGGGGACATAGACTACACCATGCTCACCGGTTCCGTGATCAGGGCTGCCATCAGAGGGCTTCCTGTGAGGCTCGTTGCCGGTTTTATGACCAGCTCGCCTCATGTCCTGCTCGCGCGATCCGAAATCAAGTCTGTTAAAGAGCTGAAGGGGAAAAAAGTGGGGGTCGATAGCTACGGCGCTGCGACGCACGTGCTGGCAAGGATCATCATCGGACGTTATGGCCTCGATCCCGACAAGGACATCCAATTCATATCTTTAGGAACGGATTCGGCCCGCTTTGCCGCCTTGCAGCAAGGGCTGACCGACGTGGTAGTGACCTCCCCGCCGTGGGACTTCGAAGGCAAAAAGATAGGCTACAACGTCCTTGCGAGAGCATACGATTTCGTCAACTTTCCACTGTCTGGACTCGGCGCGAGCACAAAGAAAATTCGGGAAACTCCTGCTCAAGTCAAAAGAGTCGTAAAGGCACTGCTTAGGGCGTCACGCTTTATTACCGAAAACAGGGAAGAATCCGCTCGGGTATTGATGGAATGGGGCAAGGTCGAAGCGCAGCACGCTTATGCTTCTTATGACTCCACGGTCAAAGTTGTCAGCAAGGATGGAAGCATTCCTATGGACGGCCTAAAGCTGCTTATGGACCTGGCCAGAAGGGACGCAAAAATCACGCGCGAGATACCTATTGATGAGGTCGCCGATTTCAGTATCCTTCGCGAGGTGCAGAGAGAATTGGGCCTAAGGTCTCCTTAGACCGCTCCCTGCCCTGTGCATCCCGGGTCTGTCTTTGCAAACTTTACAGCGCGTGGTATGGTGCGGCGGTCATGTTCGCCATCGGAGAAAAATTTCCACGAGCGACGCTCACAGAAATTGATGGCAACGCCGTCGAGTTCCCGGCTGTCTTCGGACATGCCCCTGCAACCGTCATCTTTTTCTACCGAGGGTTAGGGAGGTAAAAAAATGGAATACACGGGCAGGACGCTCGAAAGCGTCAAGGCTGAGATGCTGAATCGGGCGGGACGGATCAATCCGTTCGAGTGGGTAAAAAAGGAAGACGTCTCGGAGGTGGTCGAGCGGCTGAAAAGCCTCGATCCGGACCATTGGGGCACAGAATGGGCAACAATCGGCGCCCTACTATCTCGCCTACGAATATTATCGGAGCGGCCGCTATCCCGTCCCCAATACCGCGGAGAAAATGAACTGCTATAAAGGGGTGCTTCGCTGCTACCAGAAGGCGGCGCGGTATCTCGATCCGCCTGCCGAGCGGGTGGAGATCCCGTTTGAGGGCAAAAAAGTCGTCGGATATCTCCAGATCCCGCGCGGCGCCGCTCGCCCACCGGTCGTTATGCATTGGGGCGGCGTCGATGGGTGGAAGGAAGACCGGCGCCAAACCAGCGAGGCGCTTCACCGCCAGGGCTTGGCCACCTTTACCATCGACATGCCCGGGACCGGGGAGAATCCGCTTTTGGGCAGCGATCCCCGCGCGGAACGAACGTTTTCTGCAGCGTTGGATTACCTGGAGAAGCGCGGCGACATCGATGGGTCGCGGGCTGCCGTCATGGGAGCCAGCTTTGGCGGGTACTGGGCAACCAAGGTCGCCTATGTCGAGTGGAAGCGGCTCAGGGGTGCGGTCAACTGGGGAGCGGGTTGTCATTTGACGTTTCAGGACGAGTGGCTGCGACCCGCGTTAACGAAGACGGCTTCGCAGTATCTTTTGGGACCTGACAGCCTGCTCGAAGCACGCGCCTACGTGTTCCGAGCGAAGGCGCTCGAAGAGGTTCTCAGCCTGGCGGCCAAACTTTCGCTCAAGGATCAGGGATTTCTCGATAAGCCGAACGCTCCGCTGCTGCTGGTGAACGGCAAGAAGGACGACCATCATCCGATCGACGATTTCTTTTTGCTCATGGAGCATGGGGATCCCAAGGAGGTTCGAATCTTTCCCCAAGGCGGCCACATGGGCCGCGAGC
>JACPFH010000372.1 GCA_016183075.1 Deltaproteobacteria bacterium
ATCTCGAGCGACAAAGAAAGGCACGTACTCCCCCGCCATGATCCAAGCCAGGCGGAACTTCACCTGGTCCGCAGCCAACGCCTCTGGAACCAAGGCCAAGAAGAAAACCACAGTCATTATCCCTGCAAGGCCGATTACGGCGATTCTGAATCTCATTTTCTTTCTCCTTTCATGTCTTGATCATCCAGGACTCTGTCTTAGAGCTCGCAGGAGGTAACTGGGCACTCGTAAGAACGGGACGACAAGCTGCCACAGAAGCGCGAGGCAGAGGAAAAAAAGCACCGACGGCTTGATGCCTCCAAAAGGAGGCCCGCCGTGAGCCCCTTCGTTCAAGTGCCTCCGACAAAGAAAGGTTTTCCGGGCCACCCTTAGCTATCGAATAAGGGCGCCCGTGTCAACAAGACGTACTGACAAACAACTCTTGACGCTTCGGGACCACTCTGCTATAGGAGCCCAGTCGCGATGCAGAATATCGGATTCTTAGTTCACCACCGGATGAGAAGCAGTAAACAAAGGGCGGCCAGGATGGAGGTAAGAGTTATGCAACCTAAGTTTATTCCACACGATCCGCCAAGGATCTATTCGAAGGCTTGTGTCTATGGCAATCTTGTATTTCTGGCCGGGGAAGATTGCAAAGATCCTAAGACCCAGAAAATACGCGGGAGCACCGTGGCCGAGCAGGCGGATTACCTTTTTGAGAACTTGAAAGCTACTTTGGAAAGCTTGGGTAGCTCCCTTGATAAGGTTGTCAGTCTCACTGGCTATGTTACCGATCCCCGGGGTATGGATGCCTACCTACAGGCTCGGCGTAAACATCTCCCGCACTGCCCCCCCAGCGCACTAATCATGGGAATTCAGCTTGCCGACCCTGAGATGCTGGTAGAGATCCAGGCTACGGCCGTCATACCAGACAAGGGCTAGAACCCGCGGTTTGCACACGGGAAACCTATTTGTTGATCTTGGCCGTGACTTCCACTTCGATGAATATTCCATCTGGGGCAAAGTCATCGACGAAGCCGATTCCCGTTTTTGGAACCCCTAACCTCCTTTTCTTTTCCAGAAGATCTTTGAGCGCTTCGATCTTTTGGCTTCGATGGAGAAAATAGGCGGCGCTCGTCACTTTGTCCCAGGAGGTGCCGGCATCGGCCAGAGAACCGTCGATTTCGGCGAGGACATCGGTCAATTGGCGGTCGAGGTTAGGCCCAGGCGCTACGGACCCCGAGAGAAAAACAAACGAATCGTAGATCAAGTAACGCAGATAAGCCTTGACCGGGTCGTATTCGAGGGGCTTCCTTTCGGAATTCGGGTTAGCGGGTCTCATCGCAATCAACTCCAGCACGACCCTTGCGTTTGAATCGAAATGCTCCTCAAGGCTGATGTAGCTCGAACTTGCGGCCCTACCCTTTCCTGCGAGGATCCTGGACCTTTCATCGGCTGCCAGGTCTCGCGTCTTCTTGTCCCTCGCCCAGGTCCGGGTCCGCACGGTGTTTGCAAGGGAGAGGTCCCAACCTCTCAGTTCTTTGTCAAACCGCTGGTAAAGACCTCGCATTTCCTCCTCTACCGTCCCTTCCGGCCAGCCCTCAGAGGAAAGCGCGTAGAATTCTCTTCCATGTTCCAGAAAAATGTTTTTGTTCATATGCTCTTACTCCCTCCATTTTTTGATCACACAGTAGGGAAAAGGCGCAGCGGCTTTGCGCCATGCCGTGAGCAACTACCCAGCCTAGTCTTCCAAGCCGAGGAGTCTGGCTGCGTTTCCACCAAGAATGCTGTCACAGGTCCTCAGGCGGGCCTGCTCCAGCGCCCCAAGCGGATCCGGCTCTCCCGTGTTGTCATACGGATAATCGGTACCCAACATGAGGTGGTCGGGTCCGACCATGTCGTGGAGAAACACCAACGCGCGGGCATCATGGACTATAGTGTCAAAATAGAATCTGCGAAAATATTGTTCCGGGGGTTTCGACACACTGTGCGCCGCCTCGATGCCAGAGTAGCCGTAGGAAACCCGACCCATCAGGTACGGAAGGGCTCCGCCGCCATGTACGAGGCAGACATTTAGCGAGGAATAGCGCTCGAGGACTCCCCCAAAGATCAGCGATGCCGCCGCAATAGCTGTCTCAATCGGATTGCCGATCAGGTTGCAGAGATAATATCGTGGCAGCCTTGCCACTGCCGCCCCTCGCTCGTGGTGGGGGTGTACCTGCACGAGCACGCCCAACTCGGCTGCACGCGCAAAGAAGGGCCTGAAGATCTCCTCGTCGAGGTTGGCCCCATTGACGTTAGTGTCAATTACAACCATGCGGATTCCCAGTTTTTTGACTGCGTAGTCCAGCTCTTCGAGCGCGGCTCGCACGGACTGCATCGGCACAGTCGCTACTGGAATCAGGTGTCCCTCGGATGCGCGGGCCGTGGCAACGTTGGTTTCATTAAAGAGCCTGGACAGTGCCTGCCCCTGTCGCTCTTCGAGCTGGTAGCCAACGAAACTCAGTGGCGGCGACAGTACTTGGCGCTCTATTCCCCGGTTGGCCATGGCCCGGCGGCGGGCCGATGCGTCGGATAGAGACGGTATCAACAAAACCGGTTCATCCCGGCCCAGCCTAAACCATAGCCGGCCGCTCTTATCTTCCTCAATGTGACACCCGTAGGGCGTTCCGTTGCGCCGGATCGTCTCAACCCACTCGGGCGGCGCGAAATGGGCGTGTATGTCTACGATCATTAGCCCCACCCCCTTGATGTCGAAGAGGGCTTAAACTATCAACCGCTTTTTAGACTGTCAACCGGGAAAGGGCTGTGGTGCTAGTGCAGTTGAAATGGAGAAAAGCCGACGTAGCTTATTGCTAGAGCATCTACCGCAGCGAGAAATCAACTCGGCTTCCCTTCCCTTTCGCCTTATCCTTTTCCTCTTCCCCCGCAGGCTTTGAGGCCACAATGAAGAGCCGATCCGCTCCCGCCTGTCCCGTCGCCAGAATATAATCCCGCACCGTCTGGGCGCGGTGGCCGGCAAGCTGGCGCAGATCGACATCGGTCACCTGTGCGTGCTGGAGCATGAGCTTCTCCATTTCGGGCACAGGCAGGGTTTTGGCAAGGCCTACAACATTGCGCGGCTTGGGAAAGCTTTCTTCGCCGTACGCCGCCGCGAGGAATCGTCCGTACTCTCCGCTTTCGATCCGGACATCATCCACCGATTTGGGGGCGGCCCCGCTCTTAGCCAGCTCTTTGAACTTCTGGGCTTTTACCTTTTTTTCCAAACCAGCCCTCTTCAGACCCTCGAGGTCGTTCACCGGGTCCACCCGGCCGCTGATTTCGAGCCGGAGTCCGGGACGGTTATTCAAAGCCCTGGCCAGCGTCTTGAGACGAGCTTCCGCTGCCGGCGTGATCCTCGCCCGCCCGTAGTCGAACTCGACGTAGCTCAGCTCCTCGCCCCCGCCGAAAACGGAAGCGAGGAGGGCGAACGGCGCGGTCACCGCTCTGGTGATCATATTGAGAACGAGTTGCAGGACGATCCCGCCGACGCTGAACTGCGGATCGTCCAGCGATCCGCCGATGGGCAGGTTCACCTCGATCACGCCGTTTCGGTCTTTGAGGAGAGCGACGGCAAGCAGAACGGGCGCCTTGGTCGCGGTCGGGCTTTCGATCTTTTCCCCGAAGGTGAGTTGATTCAGAATGATCTTGTTTTGGCCGGAAAGTTTTCGATTCTCCACCCGGTATTGAACATCGAGGGAAAGTTTTCCCTTCTCGATCCCGTAGCCCACGTATTTCCCTGAATAGGGCGTCAACGGGCTCAGCTCGATATCGCGGGCATTGGCCTTGATGTCCAGGAACAGATCCTTCGCCAGCGGGTTGATCTTGCCGTCGCTGAAGTTGACGTTGCCGCCTTGCAGACGGATCTTTCCAATCGTGATGCGGGGCTGACTTGGCTCGGGAGTCGCGGTCTTGTCTCCCGACTCGGCTTTCTTCTGAACGACGAGGTTCTGCAGATTGAACTTTCCATCCGAGCCTAGGATCACGCGCGAATAGAAATCACTCAATCCGATCTCGCTCAGATGAAGCTCAACCGGCTGCATCGAAAACTGGATCCCGCCCACATCCAAAGACTTCCACCTGAGCAGGTCCTGCTCCCCGCTCTTCTCGACAGATGTGAAATCCGTGACCTGTACATTTCCTTGATAGTTCACCTTCGATGAGCCATCGCCGCCCGGCTCCATAGTGAAATTGCCCTGGGTCCCGACCGCGCCTCCGGTCACGATAAAATTGATCTGATTGGCCAGGTAAGGCTGGAACGGTAGAAGCTCGATCCCTTGCGCTTCAAGATCGAAGCGGGCCGCGACCGGATTGCTGCCCGCCGTTCCGACTAACCTGAGGGATCCTTTGTCGTTGATCTTGGCTTGGATCGTCGCCTTTCCGCGGGTGTTCTTCGCGGTAGAAAAATTCTCTCCCCGCGCCGATAGCTCTGAGACGACGATCCTTACCGGCGTGGCGGCCGAGCGATCTTCAAAGACCATCTTCATACGCTCCAGGGAGACGCGCTTCGCTTCGACGGTCCATGGGGCGCCCTCTTTATCCTGGGGCTTCGGCTGGCTCTCAGATGCCGGTGCCGCTTTGACCAATCGGGCATAGCTGATGTTGCCGTCCGGCTCGCGGTGGACGAATCCGCTTCCATCGCGGCTTTCGATGGCGCCGACCACCACCGATCTCTTAGCAAGATCGACTCTCGTATCCTTGACGGCAAACTGAGATATCCGCCACAGGGGCTCAGGCTCGCCGGGCAAGTCCAGACGGAAGGAACGCAGCGCTACGTTGAGTTCGGAAAGTGCCGCGTTCAGATTCCCATCCTTCTGCTCGAAGGCAAAACGAGAGGCGAGATGGAGAAGCCCGTCCCGAATTTCCGCCGCGAGCACGCTCTGAACATAAGGCTGAAGCGCCTTGAGCTGCAGCCCCTCGACCTCGACCTTGCCTTCCGCCGCAAGGGGCGTGAGCTGCAAGGTACCGCTGTGGCTGAACCGCTCCTTGGCGTCGGTTTGAAAAGAGATCTCCGTTTCGGCTTTCTTGTCCGGCTCGCTGGTGAGCCCTTTCACGCTGATGTGGATATTTTCAAGGCGTTTTTGAAACGGCCGCTCCGGACCCCGGTCGGTGAAAACCACTTTTCCTTGATCGAGCAGGATTTCATCGACGCGATAGCCGAAGGGCGCGCCCTCTTTCTTCTGCTCAGGGGGCTTTTCCTTCGCGGCGGCGGCTACCAGCGAAGCGAGGTTCAGAGCGCCGTCGCGACTCCGCGTCAGATGCACTTCCGTCCCCTCAGCCTTGATGCTTTTGAGGCCGGCCTTGTTGGCAAAGACTTCGAGGGCATCGATCACCACCTCGAAGGAAGGCAGATTCAAGATGGGGCTATCGTTCTTCTCCTGGAGGACCAGGTCCTTCAACGCCACGTTCCCGGAGATGACTAACACGGGAGATTTATCCTTAGCGGTCTTGAACGAGGCGCTGAGCTTTCCATCCATCTGTCCCGAAGGAATCTTGAACTTGAGCTCCACCGGCGAGTACTCGACGTATTTGGGAATCTGCAGCCGGTCGATCTCGAGGCGGATCGTGCTCTCACGCGAATCCTTGAACGGCTTGGTCTCCCCGCCAATCTCCAGAGGCGAACCATTGACCAGCGCGGAGAAGGCGGGCTGCACCTTGACGTCGGTGTAGTAGGGAAGGCTGGAAATGAACGGCACGCCGATCCGGACGGAGGCGACCGTGTGCTTGACTCCCTCAGGCCGATCGTCGAAGTCGATTTTTCCGTCGATGACTTGAATGTTGTTGAGGGAAAACCGCGGCGTCGGACCCGGCGGCCCTTTGGTGAACTCCTCAATCAGATCGGTGAAATTGTAAGTCAGGTCCTGGTTTCGCACCAGGTTGACATAAGGTTTGACTAGCCTAATTTCTTTGAGCACTACGCCGCGGCGGAAGACCGAGGCGAGTTCGAGATTGACGTAAAGCTCGTCAAAGGAGATTGCGGTTTGAGAGCCCTGCCGCTCCTTCATGAGAAAGCCGCGGACCCAGACCGACATGGAATAAGGATTGATCCGTATCTGATGGATTGAAACAGTCCGGTGGAGAGATTTTGAAAGCTCGCCGGCCAGTTTCTGCCTTACCAGCGGAGGCGCGATCAGACCGCCCAGGACGCCGATGGCGGCCACAATGGAGACAACCCAGATGGCGATCTTGCGAGTGCGCGGGTGTTTGGCGAGGCTCGCCGCGCGGTTACGAAGCTCTGTAAAAGTAGGGCTCATTTGCGCGTCGCGGAAGCGAGACCACTACTAATTCTTTCCTAACGCGGCGGGGACCATTTGTCGATAGGGGGAACACCTGCAGGCACGGCAGACAAGTCTATGTGGAAACCGCCGAGGCCGCGGCTGGTGCGAGGGCGATGCCTTAAGCGGAGCCCGTAGCCCTCCGGTAGTATGAAAGGTCCACATATTTTTCAACCGGTGGCAGCGGGCGGCCAAGATAGCCCATCTCGGCGCGCAGTTCGAGCGCGGCGGCAATGCCGGGAAGATTAAGCGCTGCCTCCGGGTAAAGCCCGTACTCTGGATCCAGCAGCGCGTCGAGGGTCTGGGCCGCCGCGGCGCCCCCGATACCGTTATGCTTGGCCAAAAGCTCAAGGCAAGTCTTTTGGTTTCGCCG
>JACPFH010000384.1 GCA_016183075.1 Deltaproteobacteria bacterium
ACCGGTAGACTATCGGCGGATAGACTGGCAGTGGACCGCCTTGCTGAGCTCTGTCGCGCGTGGGATCAGGATGGATAGGCGACCTCGCCCCTCGGGTCTTGAGACCATGGAATAGCAGGAACGGCCGCTGAAATGAGGCTTGCTCAGTGCCGACCGTTCCGTAGTGTGGCCTCAACCACCTCTCTTCGTATTCGGCGATCCACTCCTCCCATCCTTCGACAAACAGCCTCTTGCCAAGAACGGCAAACCAGAGCCAGACGCAAGACATGACGAAGCCACCCAATGACAGTGGCAGCAACACGATATCCGGAAGTGGGTTGGGACCCTTGAGCGCCGCCAAACCCCCGGCAAGAACGACCGCGTTGAGAGCCGATTGGATATTGTATCGCGTCCAATACACTTGAACTTCGGTGTTTCTTATGTTGATGAGCGCCGTGTAAAGACCCTCGCGGGATTCGCCCATCGGGCGCCCACATTGAGGGCAGGGCGAAAGGCCTGATGCCAGTCGGGCTTGATCCGGTCCGGCCGTCGTTGAATTCATCTGGACGCTCAGTTCGGATATCTACATCAGTGGCGGTTTCAGAAGCCTAACGGTCCAAATGAGCCGCGCGCGTTCACGAGCCAGCGCGCGTCGGCTCCATTTGGATGTTAGCCGGTCTCCGGCTGAGAATCGCCTTCAGACTTGCGAGATCTGACAACGATCGACCGAGTCCATCCAGACCCGGAAACAGTGCGTGCGGCGCGACGTTCATCGCTCGTAGTTGTTGGAGAACAATGAGTTTCAGCTGCGCCTCAATGACGATCTTGCGAGAAATGATCTTGCTGGGCTGCTGCTGTGAGACCGCCGAGCAGGCCGTAAGTATCGGCCCATCGTGTGACTCGAGGATGTTTGTTCCAACGCTAAAGTGACCCTGTTGGGCGACCAATCGGCGAGACCGCAGACTTGGCCATGTGAACGTGACGCGGTCGGGGATGCCTACATCAACGAGTTGATCGTCGGACAACTCAAGGCTCGTCGACTGCTGCTCGGCGTACTGATTCAGGGCCTGTGGCGCAACGACGAACAATGCCCCCGCCTCTTCAGGTAGTTCGTTGACCGCAAAATAGGCCGCAACAAAGGCCGACGCCGTCCAATCAAGGAGCCGCGTCGCGCAGCTGTGGTGCTGCATGAACGCCCACACTTCGGTTCGCCCTGCCGCGAATAGAAATGGCAAGACACTCTTTGTTTCGGGGAAGAGCGCCGCCTGCGCCTTGAACTGGTCCTCCAGATGGCGCTCAATATCATGGGCGGCCTCGCGGTCCTGCACATCTTGCAGGCGTCGAGACAAAGACGGCTGCAGGGACCACGTCGCATTTGCTTGACCGCGAAAGACGTAGATAGGTGGGTCGGTGTAGCCGTCGAGAACTTCTTCCAGAGCTCCGCTGAAGGCCTGCCAGGTGCCGACTCGTCCTTCGTTCCAGTGGGGCTCCATTCTTGCCAACGCTATTTACTCCTCCGCTTCAATTCGATCCGGCTAACGGTCGCGATGAGCCGCGGCGCTCACGATACCAGCGGCGCCGACGGCTCCATCGCGGGGTTAGACCGCCGTTGCGACTCGACCCTTATCCACCGATTGAGGATCATGCTGCCGGCCACTTCGACAAATCCGATCAAACCAAGGATCCAAGGCAGTTCAGCGTAACGAGACTCGGCTGCCCATTCACGAACCTCCGCAAGCGTCGCAACATAGTTCGTTCTCGATCGATCATGACGCATGTAGTTAAAGGTGGCGTCCAACACTGGGCCGTTCTCGAGGCGCGACTTCCACTTTGTCACATGTGTTATGAGATTACGATCATTGGCAGCAGGCGGTGGAAAGCGGTTCATGAAAGCCCGGGCCGCTGGATGTTCGATCGGTAAGCCGGTCTCATCGTTGAGCGCCCACTCTAAAAGCATTTGTCGATTTGCATCTCGGAGCCAACCTCGCGCTTCTGCGAAATTAACAAAGACAGTCAGCGCAAGCGCTCCAAGACCGGTGATCTTGAGAAATCGCTCTACGGTCCTGACACTTGAATTGATGTTTGTGCGCATAAAGCCAGTCGCGCTCATCGACTAAAATATCTTTCCGCGGGTTCTATTCGACCAAGCCGGTGCCGAATACCTCTTTGATCTTCTCGCCACACGCACCGTAAGAAATCGGAATCAGCGAGCCTGGCGAAGATCGCACACACCCGACACGTTTCAATTCTTTGCCGACGATGCCGGCTATGAAGACTTGATTCAAGTCGCCGGAGCTGCGAAGCCGGATTACGGCCAACTTGATTGGACCGCTTTCCACGTATGTCGCCTCAGAATTAACCTCCACCCTGAGATCGGCATAGCCTTGCGACGCGAGAGACTCCGCCGTCCTGACTTTAAACCGCTCCACGGTGTAGGCCTCGAGATTCTTGAGGAAATCGATGCTCATATCTTCTTGCGTGATGCCGTCCGCGTCCTGACTAGAAACCACCACCTGAACCTGTTGATCACTGACTCGCAGCGAGGATCGCATGGCCAGGACGAGGAGGGCGAAGTGCTTCCAATTGAGCTGTTTCAGCATGGCGCACCTATTGCGTTTGCAGCGGTCTAACGTCAGCGCTGAGCCGCGGCGCGGCAGCGTCAGTCTCGCGCCGTCGGCTCCAGCGCGTGTTGGGCCGCTGGATCAAGAAGAGAATCATTTTCTTAAGGGAGCACTTCTTGTTCGGAGGGCCAGCTCGAGCCCCTACTTGCTCGCTCTTGAACATGGCTAATCTGCATCTTCGCTCGCCCGAAGTGTTGGACCACGCCTCGAATTCATGTCTTCGCAGAGGGCCGTGCGAAGTGTGCTGAATGCTGCGACGACAGTGGCGCGCCACTGGTCATTAGCCTTGTCGCCTCCCGAAGGCTCCAACGAGCGCCGGGCCAAGAAGAACGCGGTCCGTCCCTCTTCTGACAAAACAATTCCACCGTCGTCGTAGTACCAACTGGTGAGACGGTCAGCAAGAGTTTGTGCTCCTAACAAATCAAGCTTAGCGATTAGCCGGCGCGAGGTCTGGTGGGTGAGCTTCCACAGCTTCTTGTATTCGACGAGGCGTTGCTCCAAGAGCTTCGTTTCATAGGCGCCGACCCATAACTTGGCGGTTTCAACAATCTGATCGATACGCTTCGCCTTGAGCGTCACCATGGCGGCTATCGCCCCGGAGATGAGCCCACCCAGCGCGCCGACGATTGCTGCTACGACCTCATTTTCCACGTGGTCTCCTTGCCAAACGCCGAGTCTCGCTTTTATCGTGAGAGCGATTTGCCGCCTCCGCCTTGCATTGGATGTCGGCCCAACGCCCGGCTTCAGCCGCGGCGGCTCACCGTCTAGCCTGCCGCCGTCGGCTGCAAGCCGATGTTAGCCGGCTCCCGAAGCGCCTTGCGGAACGCGCGTTCGACGTTCTTAATTGCAGCCTCGACGGAACCACCCTCGATAACGGCAGTCATCGCCTTTTGAAACTCTTGCGAACGAGTAAGGCTGTACTCCGGATTCGTCACGCCCGGCCAGACGTGGGCGGCAACGGTCGGCTCCCAGAGAGCCTTGATGCATTGGTCAAGCTCCGAGCAAAGATCGTCGGTCAAGTGGATCCGCCGCTTTTCTAGTTCCTGCCGTAGCTCAAAGAACGCCCTGCCGACTCTCGAGTACTCCTCCTGATTATCAGGGCGCCAAGCGTGAACGAACGCCTCCATGGTATAGCGCGTCTCGACCAGCTTGACGTAGAGAGCCTCAATCGCGGCAACCTGATTCGCGTGCAGGGCCTCGAATCGTACCTGATGCTCGAGTGCCTGCCTCGACAGTTCCCCTTTGAACGCTTCCACGGCAAGTTGGGTGTCGGCGCTGAGGCGCGTCTTGTGCACCTCGAGGTCTTTACCGAGCCAATGAAGAACAACGGAGCGGGCAAGGAACGCCAGAGCAGCGATGAGCGC
>JACPFH010000015.1 GCA_016183075.1 Deltaproteobacteria bacterium
TTGGAAATGCTATTGAACAGGGCTGTCGATTGGGAGGGTCACCATGAAGAAAACGTTGGTAGCTACCCTACCGGTTTTCCTGTTTGTAATCTTTCACACGGGCGCCGGTGCCCAGAGCCTAAATGAACTCTATCGCTTGGCCAGGGAGGAAGGCCGCCTGAACCTCTACGGCGGCGGGCCGGCCGCGCTGTACACGGCGGATGCGAAGCTCTTCGAGGAAAGATTTCCCGGGATCAAAGTCGTTATTCGAGGCGATTTCAGTAACAGGCTTACCGGGTTGATCGACTCACAGATCAAAGCGGGAAAAATGGAGGCTGACATCGCGGTCCTTCAAACGATCCAGGACTTCGTGCGCTGGAAGAAAGAGGGAGTGCTCGTCCCGTTGAAGTCGGAGGCCTTCGCGAAGATCCACCCGGACTTCAAGGACAATGACGGCATGTACACTGGAATCGCGGTGAGCGGGATCATCTACGCGTATAGTCCGAAGCTCGTAGACAAGCGAGACGTCCCCAAGTCGGCCACAGATTTTTTGAAGCCCGTCCTTCTAGGCAAGATCATCAGCACCTATCCGCACGACGACGATATCACGTTGTACCTCTATCATGGCATTGTCGAAAAATACGGCTGGGGTTTCATGGACGGGTTGATGAAAAATAGGCCCGCGTTCGTCATGGGTCACCTTGGGGTGGTGCAGAAAATCGCAGCCGGCGAGCACGCCGTGACCTTCGACGCTACAACCACTCAGGCCATGGCCGAAAAGAATCGCGGCGGCAGCCTTGAAGTGGTCATTCCCGACGATCCTTTTCCCATCTGGGCGCAGACCGCGGCAACCTTCAGGGGAGCCTCTCACCCCAATGCGGCAAAACTCTACTTGGCTTGGTATCTCTCCGATGAGCAACAGAACCGGATGGTGAAGCGAGGCGGGCGCTGGTCGCCGCGAAGCGATTTGGGCGCGCCGGCGGGCTTTCGAGCCATCATGGAATACCAGATCGCAAAGAAGTTCCGCGAGTTCATAACCGCCGACGCCAGAGTTCAGGAGTTGCGTAAAAGGTTCGAGGATTATATCGGCCCCGCAAAGGGCGGAGCGTACCGGTAAAAGGCAAGAGGGAACAAGTGCAGGAGAAACTAAGGAGGGAGAATCAGTGAACGGGACCAGGCTTGCTGGCGTGATGCTGATTGTCATTTTGCTGTGGTCGGGCGGACAGGCTCAAGGAGAGACGGTGACACTGAAGTATGGCCAGATCCCGTCGACCATCAAAAGCGTTTCGTCCCTGCCGCTTTACGTCGCAGAGCGGCGCGGCTTTTTCGCGCGTGAAGAACTCAAGGTAGAGATCCGTCCGATCCAGGGCGGCGCCCACAACATGGTTGCGGCCCTCGACCGCGGCGAGGTGGACATCACGCGGACGGCGACCCCTTACCTAATTTTGGCTGCGCTGAAAGGCTCCGACGCCGTTGCGATAACCGGGGAGACCAGAACACCGATTTATAGCTTGGTGGTTCAGCCGGACATCAAAACCTACGGCGATCTGAAGGGGAAGCTCTTGGGACTTTCTCTCAAGGTTGACACGATCTCCATCTCCATGCGTAAGCTCTTCGCCCGTCATGGACTGCGCCTGGGAGATTATCGGGTCAAGGAGCTTGTTGGCACACCGCCGCGCTTTGAGTGCCTGAAGCGTGGCGAATGTGCCGGGGTGCCTCTGGGGCAGCCTGAGGATTTTCGTGCCCTGAAAGAAGGGTACCGGCGGCTCGGGATTTCCACCGAGGCGGTGCCGGACTTTCAGTTCACGGTAAGTGCGACCCGGCGCGGGTGGGCCGAGCAGAATAAGGACAAGGTGACGCGCTATGTGCGGGCAATGGCTTCCGCCTACCGGTACCTGCGTGCGCCGGCCAATCGTGAGGACGCTGTGAACATCATCGTCGCAACTACCGGCTCCTCGGCTGAAATCGCACGCGACATTCTCACCCTGTACTTCGAACCGGATAAAGGCGTCTTTCCCAAGGAGGGAGAACTCGATCTCACAGGGATGGCCCGGGTGCTTGAGTTCATGGCGGAGGCTGGGGAGGTGAAATCCCCATTGCCTCGGCCGCAGCGATTCGTGGATCTTCAATTCCTACGCGCTGCTGGAAACCGCTAAGAAGCCAGGGTCGCCCTGTTCGATTCCGCACTTGCCGGACAATATAAATCTCCTCTATAAGCTCGGACTAACTCCAAGGAGGTAAGAGCATGTTCCACGGATGGAAAATTCAAGGCCTATTCTTCGTTGCGCTATTGAGTGTCACGCCGGTGCTCACTGCCTGCACTCCCTCCATGGTTGCGCAAGCCGAGAAGGCGGCTGGAGCGCAACAGAAACCGTCTGGAGAGCCTGCCGTTTCGGTCTTGCTCGGGGCGCGAAAAGTGCCGCCGCCGACTCCCGGCGCGCCTCCTCGCTCGCCGCACAAGACCCCCGCCTCCTACTATGAGCCCGTGGGCCCCTTCTTCTTCTATGTGGAGACTTTGACGAGCACCGGGCCAAGCAGGTATGGTCTCCTCCCGACCGTCCCGTGCGTCCAGAGCGGTGTATTCAAGCGCGGCATGAGGCTGGTCTTTCGCTTTGAGATTCTCGACACTTCGACGGGCAAGCGCGTCACGGACAGAGACGGCGCAGCGGTGAGAGTAAGATTGGCGCACGGGGAAGAGCTGACCGCGCGGTGGGCAATCCGAGGGAGCGCGGCCGCCTTGCCCGATTCGGCCTGGATGTGGGATGCGGCTTGGGATATTCCGCCGGATTATCCGGTGGGTTCGCTCGACTATGCCATAATGGTTCGCGCCAAGGACGGCCGCACGGCAGCTTTCATCCCGCCGATTCAGAAAACCGCAACCGTCGATAGCCGCGTGAGGATCATTGACTGACGGGGGTGGCGTATGAGAAGCCTTGCTGATCGTATTAGGCGAGTGCCGATCGCGGGACTAGCGGTTTTGCTTCTTTTTCCGCTTGGAGTGTTAGTCGTGTATGGTTCCAACACGCCCTCCGAGCACACAGCTCCTTTAAGCTCCGCGCTGCCAGTTGTGGCCGCTGTTTCTCAGGCCGCCCCGCTGCCCGTTGTCTCGAGGCCGCTCAGGCTGCTCAAAGTCGATCCGGTCAAGGGCTATGCGGGAGATTCGTTCACTGTGACCGGCGACGGCTTTGCGCCCGAGGCGCGAGTGGAGTTTTTCTGGAGCACTGTCGACTCTACCTATCTGACCAAGACCTTCGCTGATAACGTCGAGTACCACGAGCGCAAATATGCCGAGAAGCGGGTTCGCCTGGGCAGCGCGGTGGGCGATGCCCGGGGTCGGGTGACGGCGGTCCTCGTTGCGCCGGAGGACTATGGCGAGGTGCATGACCTCTATGCGGTGGTAGAGGGACAAGAGGTTGCCCGCGGCGGCTTCCGCATCCTGCGCAGCGCAACCATTACTCCCACCGACGGCCCCGTCGGGACGCCGATCACTATCACTGTCAAGGGGCTCGGTTGGAGAGGATTTGAGCAGTTTATGGCCGTGCGCTACGACAACAAGTACACTGGCGAAATATCGGCGGTGACAACTCGAGGCACCGCTGTCTTTCAGATCCGCGCCGCGGGACCCCCCGGCACGCGTATCATCCAACTCAACAACAGCACGGCCTACGTGCCCGGAGCCTATCTCAACACCCAGCAGTCGCCTCAGGCTTATATCTACGCTCACCTTGACAACAAGCAGGAGTTTCGTTTCGAATTTAGCGTCACCAGGGATGGCGGCCCAGCGCCCGATACTCTTCAGTGGCCGGACAGCGAGCGCGTCGCCCGGCTTGATAGCGATGCGCCACGCACGACCATGGCTGGGGCAAAGGCATCGTCCGGTTTTGGGACCTTGACGCCTGCCTCGGGACCCATTCTCTCGCACACCACTGTGCGAGCCGGCGGTCTTCCTCCGAATACTGGTGTTGGACTGTTTCTTGTCACGGCTAGGGGAAACCGCATGAGCCCGAGCGGCTGGAACCTCGACAGCATCCAGCTTTCGAAAGCGAAGACGACGGAAAGCGGATCGCTGACCGCTACCATTCAGATTCCGGATGATCTGGGGGGCTGGCACATGGTGAAACTGGCAGCGAGCGATCGAGTGCTGCTGGAAATTCCCTATTACGTGGAGCAGAGCCTGGTGTCCGTGAAGCCGAAGCGCGTGAGAGCGGGTGAGACCTTCACCGTGCAGATCAAGGGTGTCGGCTGGACCGAACTGGACAATACGGTTGCCGTGACCTACGACAACGCTGTGATGGGATATGCCTGCGGGTTCAACAGCAACGGAGACGTCACCATCAACCTTGTCGCCAGCGGGCATCCGGGAACTCATCTGATTGACCTGTATCCCGCGATTTACAGAGGAAAGGACCGGGTGCCGTGGAATTACCAGACGCCGTTTCTGACCTTTGCGCGTGATTTTCCCGCCCTGGCGCTCGGATACAGGTTGCCCGCCTACCGGCTGGCGATTGAGGTCATCAAGTAGCGTCGGCGGGCGAGGGGGATAAACTAGCCGATGAGATCTCTCCAATTCGGGTTAGGCGCTCCGGTATTTCCCGTCGAAGACGTAATGAGGGCAGCCCGCTTTGCCGAGGAGTCCGGCTTCGACGGCTTCTGGGTAGCCGAATATCTGATCCGGCGCGGCGATCGAGGGCTCGCCCTGGAACCGCTCACTATTCTTGCCGCCGTCGCCCGCGAGGCGCGCGGGGTTCATCTCGGAACGTACGTCCTCGGCATCGAGCGCCGCCATCCATCGATGCTTGCGTTTATCGCTGCCAGTTTGGATCAGTTGAGCGGCGGGCGTTTCATCCTCGGCCTCGGCACGGGCGCGCTCGAGATGGACCGTGCCCTGGGCATCCCGCATGGCCAGGCGACCCCGCGCCTCGGTGAGTACATCGAGGTCCTCAGGCGGCTGTGGCGAGAAGAGAAGCCCGTCTATAAGGGCAATTACTATAATCTCAACGGCGGCACTCTGTCGGTTTTTCCCGTGCGGAAGTCGCTGCCGATCTGGGTGGCCGCGCAGGGGCCGGCGGGCATGGAGATTGCGGCAACGGCGGCGGACGGGTGGATTTCCAACTGGCTGTACACGCCCGAAGGGTTCGGCCGTGCGCTGGCCGACGTGCGCCGTCTTGCCGCGGCCGGCGGGCGCGACGAATCATCGATTGTGGCCGTCTTCGAAGCGGGTGTGGCCGTCGCGGAAACCAAGGCGGAAGCTGAAGGGTGCGGGATTCCCGCGGTAAAAGCGAAGTTACTCAAGATCGGCGGCGGGTACGCGTATGGTTACCGGCAGCTTCAGGCGATGGGCTATGAGGGCCCGCCGCCGACGGCGCCGGATCAAATACCCGATCCGATGGTAAAGGCGTGCTCAATGATCGGGACTCCGGCTCAGGTGATCGAGCGAATCGAAGCCTACGCCGAGCAGGGCGTAGAATACTTCATCACGACCTTCATGAATCCGGGCGGAGAGTCGCTTTTCGCCAGGAAGGTGCTGCCGCATTTTCGTAACCGTCGGGCGTAAGGGATGCACTAAGCTCCCTCGGGAAGCGCGCTCTCGGCCGCGGAAAAGGAGGAGAAAATGGCGCTAACGCTGAAAGAACGAGACCGAAGAATCGAACTCGTCCGAGGAAAGATGCGCGAACAAGGACTCGCGGCGCTGGTGGTTTCGGGGAGCACGAGCCGAAAGGGGCACTTTCAGTATCTCACCAACTACAATATTCCGATCGATTATTGCTACATGGTTCTCCCTCTAAGCGGGGACCCGACGTTGTTTGTCTTCACGCCGAACCAGGCGCGCATCGCTCCGAAAAGGTCCTGGGTACCCGACGCGCGCTATAGCCCTGACTACGGCGCAAGCATTGCTCAGTGGCTGCGCGAGACCGGGCTCGGGGATAAAGCTGTCGGGGTAGTGGGAATGGAAGTGATGTCCGCCAAGACGCACCAGACGATTCTCGGGCTTCTCCCTTCGGTCAAGCTCGTCGACGCGGGCGAGATCGTCGCGGAAGCGCGAACCGTTAAAAACGATGAGGAGATTGCGCTTATTCGCGAGTCGGCCGCGCTGGCTGACGGCGCTTGCGCCGCCGGTCGCGGCGCAGCTCGGGAAGGCGCGCGGGATTACGAGGTGTTCGCCGAGATGGACTATTTTCTCAAGCGCCGCGGGGTGATCGAGGCCTTTAACCTCGCCGCGGCGGACACACTACCGGCCTTTCCTTACTTGCCGGTGGGTAATGTCTTGAAGAGCGGTGAGGCGGTCCTGATGGAGATCGTCGAGATAGCGAAACAGGCGCTGGACGAGGGAATGGAGGTCGTGCGCCCCGGAACTCGCGCTTGTGATGTCGATCGCGCCATGCGCGCCGTGGTGGAGGGCGCCGGATACACGATGCCCCAGCGCGCCGGGCACGGCGTCGGCCTCGAGGTCGACGAGCGCCCCGCGCTGATCCCTTCCAACCAGATTACGCTTCAACCGGGGATGACCGTGGTCGTCCATCCGAGCGTGGTGATCCCGGAAAGAGGAGGCGTCTTTATGGGCGGAACATTTCTCATCACCCCGCATGGGCACGAGAAGTTGTTCCAGGCAGAACTCCTTTAATGCCGGGATTCCCTCGGAAGGTCCTCAGGGGCCGTTCCGCCTCAGGCTGAAGCGGCTCCCCGAGGGAGATTGGTTTCGGCTACGGCCTTCCGGTTACTTGCTTTGCGCTGTTTTCATACGCCGGGTGTAGATTTCACGGGTGAGTCCCAGCAGTTCATACCGACGAAGGTGGCCGAGCAGGTAGTCGTGGGCACCCAGTTCGTGAAGCTTCGCGACGTCGCCGCGCAAGAATGCCGAGCGCTCTTCTTCGCTTAGCTCAAACCCAGCGATCGCCGCGGCCGGGTCGCGCCGGAGCTTCTCACGTAGTTCGGGATCATGCTCCGCCAGGTAGCAAATCTTATTAATGAGATAGATGCTCACTGCAATTTGTCACCGGTCCCAGCGCCATGCGGCATAGGCGTGACCGTGCTGAGGCTCTAAAAAAACCGGCCTCCGATTACCGATCACCCCGAGCAAGGCGATCCAGTTGAGCAGCTCGCCCGACACGTTGCCGGCTGCGAGCAGCCGCTCCGTCGTCGCTTTCTCCAGTAGCTCTTGTGCTCGCGCTGCGGCGAGGCTCGTCAACACCGTATCCATCCACTCCTGATCGGTCACGCCTTCCTTAGGACCTGCCACCTCCAGGGAGAAACTCCCGCTGGCCAAAATAGCGACCGTTTCCCTGCCGGACCACGCCCCTACAGCGTGCCTCACTGCGTCTCCGAGCGCGTAGCAGCGCTTCGCCGCGGGAAGCGGAGGAGCCAGGCCATTGATGAATATGGGCACGATCGGGATTTGCATTCGCGGCGTGAGGAAATGAAGCGGCACCATGATCGAATGGTCGACCTCGAATTCCTGCGTCGATGCCAGATCAAAACCTTGTTGGACGCCGAATCGGTAGACCTGGTTGGAGAGGTCTGCGCTGACCAGCACCGGGCGCCGGGTCAGAATCGTGTTGCTGTCGTTGGGACCTTCGGTCCGGCCGGCGACGCCGACGCTAAACGTCGGCAAATTGTTGAAGAAGAATGTGTTCAGATGATCGGAATCAAAGACAATCAGAATATCGGGGCCAACCGCCTCCAGGTGTTGCGCTACGGCGCGGAACAGCCGCGCAGTTTCACAGTTCGGGCCCTCGCGCTCCACGAGCCCCGGCGCCATGGGGGTGTGCGGCACTCCGAATGCGGCGACGATTTCGGCCATGGCCAACCTCCCGCGAGTCGATCGGCCGCTACCGGGAAGCGGTCGCGCTGACGCGCCAGACTTTGTTTCCACCGTCATCGGCAACGAGCAGTGAACCATCGGACGCCACCGTTACCCCGACCGGTCGCCCGTATACCTCGTAGGATTTCTCGTTCGCGATGAATCCGGTGAGAATGTCTTCTATGGGGCCAGCGGGCCTGCCGTTGTCGAAGGGGACAAAGGCCACCTTGTAACCCACCATATTCGAGCGGTTCCACGATCCGTGCATCCCTATGAAAGCGCCGCCCTGGTATCGGCTCGGGAAGGATTTGTTCCGGTAGAATGCCAACCCCAGTGCCGCGACATGCGAGCCCAGGGCATAGTCGGGCTTTATCGCCTTTGCCACCATCTCCGGCCGCTCCCCTTTTTTGCGCGGCTCTTCGTTTGGGCCAAAGTACGAGTAAGGCCAGCCGTAGAATCCTCCCTCTTTCACGCGGGTGAGGTAGTCGGGCACCAGTTCATCGCCCAGCCCGTCACGCTCGTTGACGACCGTCCACAACATATTTGTCTTCGGCTCCCAATCCATCCCGACCGGGTTGCGCAGCCCGGTCGCGAAAATCCTCATCCCGCTGCCGTCCGGGTTTACCTCGAGAATTGCCGCGCGGTGCGGGTTCTTGGCATATTGATTGTCTTCGTCCACGTTGGTTCCCGAGCCGACGGCGATATATATCTTCCGGCCGGCCGAATCCGCGATGAGATTGCGCGTGAAGTGTCCACCGGCAGGCAAGTCCAGGATTTTTTCACCCTTCGCTGTGATGCGCGTTTCGCCCGTCCGGTAAGGGTAGCGGACCAGTCCGTTCGTGTTCCCCACGTAGAACCAGTTGTCGAGCAAAAGCATGCCGTAGGGCATATGGAGGCCTGTCAGGAAAACTTCGCGGAGATCGGGCTTGCCCTTCTTGTTAGGTTTGCCGATTTTTCAGGACGATCGGGACGGTTCGGCCACTCGCGGGTGGTCTCCACCACCAACACATCGCCGTTCGGCAGGATATAGGCCAGACGCGGGCTGTCCAGGTTCTCGGCGAACAGGCTCACCTCGAAGCCTGGCGCGGCCGTCGGTGTTCGTCCTTTGGGCCAGCCGATGACTTTGGAAGTGTTGCGAACCGAGGGAGTAGCAAAAGGCGCAGGCAAGACGAGACCCTCCCAGGGCCCTGTTTCGACCGTGCGACGGCCGCCGGACTGCCCGGTTTGGGCCACGGACCCGCGGGGCGAGAGAAAGGAAACGACCAGCGCCAAGCTCATCACACATAGGAAGCGCACGGACATGGTCAACCTCCTTGTTATTGAATCGCCAGCGCGATTCGTTTGCTTGGCCAGCTTATCTCGGCTCCTTCTTTAGTCCGTTTTCGTTCCGTAATCAAGGCTGGCGTTACAAGGTTAACGCCAGGCCGCAGGGCGGCGAGCCAGGGCTGGGTTTTCTCGAAGTAGACCTTGAAGTGGGGGGTTTGGCGGTGCGCCACTAGCGCCGCCTCGTCCCGGTAGACCTCGTAGAAGTAGAAGCGGTTCGGGTCGTCACGGTCTTGAATCACGTCGAAGCGCAGGCAACCGGTCTCGTCCTTCTCCGAATGCTCGGCGTCGTAGCGGGCGACTTCCAAGAACTCCGAGAAGTGCTCAGGCTTTACCTGGATAGTTACGTGCAGAACCACCATGGATGCACCTCCTGATCGAGCGCGACACTATCCACAGGGCGCGGTTATGTCAACCGGGTAGCGGGTCAGAGCGCTTTCTGCCAAGACGAGACCTCCAAGACATGCGAGCCATCGACCGGTGAGGCTCTCAACGTCTCCGGCGGCCGCTTGATGAATTAATCGATGGCCGCAGGATGTTTCGGGAGAACGGCTCGAAAGAACTCCCCGACCTCGCGGAAACTTTTCTACTTCCTCCCTTGGCGTGCGGATCACCGGCGCCGCGCAAGCCCCCAGGGAGGTTCCTAGCAGCCCAAGAAGAAAAGCTCTGCGTGAGATCGGGGAGGACACGATTTGAGGGGGTTTCTAATACAGTGCGGCACAACCCGTCAAGGGATTGGTTTGAGGGCCGCAACAAAGTCAAGAACGGCCCTGACCCCTCAGTCTTCCCTCGCACCGAACCTTTTTCCTAAATGTGTATTTCCGTTCCCAGTTGCAGGAAAATTGTGCACGGCTGCCCCGTTGAATGGCAGTATCGATCGTTTTCGGTATCCTCGACGCTCGCGGGAAACGCGCTGGCGGCTAGTGCCGGGCGAAAGATGAGATAGACCAAAATTAATTGGTTTCATTATGGTTTTTCTTCTCGAAGGCAGAATCTGTTAGAGCCTGTTGTGATAGTCTATGGGCGAATCAGCGATTCTGGCATCATCTTTGCTTATACACGTATTACAGAGGCTATGACTAAGATGACGGAGGCAGCCATGAGACCAGGTGATCCGTTAAAAACCAATAAGTTGATTCGATCACAGCGAACTGGGGTTCCTTTGCCGAGACAAGGCACGTTTGTAAGGGCTGTCGAAAACCTTGGGCGAAAGCTAATCCTGGTCAATTTCGGCACTGCTGGATACGAATACCTATTCCCGGAGGAGATTCTGTCAGAGCCGAGCAACGGGTAACTCCGCAGGACGACGACAATATAAGGAATCAGCCTCGATCAGACGCTTCGCGACCTCACCGATACTTGCCGCT
>JACPFH010000385.1:0-656 GCA_016183075.1 Deltaproteobacteria bacterium
TCTTAAGGAGCCGTACAACATTGTCCTTGGCTCGATCCATTTTGCTTCGATCGTCGTATGCAATAAGCTCAAGCGGGAAAGACTGCGCCCTCTCCTCGATATAGATCCCGCCCCTTTGGTTGACGTATGCAACCCAGAGTTGGACGCCGCGCAGGGCCTGCTCGCCCTGGAGTCGAAATCTTCCGCTGAGCGAAATCGATATTCCCACGGTGATTTTTTCGGGGACCGTCGGCTGCGACATGCGCCCTACCATTGCATGGGAAGGTTGGCTGATCAAGCCGCGCTCTATGGTGGGATTCTTGGGTTACTGATGGGCTACCAAACCAGTGCTCTTATCTCAAATACTTGAAATCTCGCCGTAATTTTGGCGGAGAAGGGAGGGAGTCGAACCCTCCGGGGACCTTACGACCCCCAGACTGGTTTTGAAGACCAGCGGCACCACCGGGCACCTTCCTTCTCCGGCTCATTAGTTTTCAACAACTTAGCTCGTTTTTGCTCGCCCGACAACAGGGGGATGCTGTGAAAACTGTTGGCGTCCGATTGCGCCCCGCTCAGCCCGATGCCATGCCGCTGCGCCGCCCGAAACGCCAAAACAAAAACAGCAGAGGAGAAAACAGCGTGACCATGATCATCGTCAGCATCGAAGCCTCGGTCAT
>JACPFH010000385.1:670-3037 GCA_016183075.1 Deltaproteobacteria bacterium
AAGCCTCCGTCATGCCGGCCGCGTTCCAGTAACTCCACACGATCGCGGGCAGCGTGATGCTGTTCTGGCTCGTTCAAAACACCGCCACCGTCACTTCTCGATAGACGAGCAAAGCCGTCCAAATCCACACCGAGACCAGTGTGGGGCGAATCAGCGGAAGGACGACGCGCCAGGCGGTCCGCACAATGGATAAGCCGGCTACGACGGCCGCTTCTTCGAGCTCTTTGTGAATCTGCAACAGGGAGCCGTTCATCGCCCGCGTAGCGAATGCCAGCCGGACCACCGCATAGACGATACCGATCAACCAGATCGTATCATAGAGAGGAAGGACGTCCTTAAGGACGAACAAAGCCATCATCAGGGCACCGATCGCAAACAGTATCTCCGGCAGCGTATGCGGCAGAAATGCCCCGAACTCGAGCGCGTAGCGCGTGCGGCTCCGGGAGCGCACCACCAACCAGGAAATACAGAAGGAAAATACAAGGACGATGACCGGAACCACGGCCATCAGCGTCAAGGTATTACGCAAGCCTCGCAGCACGAGTTCCCAATTGATCCGGTAAAAGTTTGCTAACGAGAGCTGTCCCAACGTTTCCCACGAGGGTGGCGCCACATAGGGCGAGAACGCGACAAAGGCGATCATCAGGACCGGAAGAAGCTTCGCGATGAAAGCGTAAAAACCGATGCCGATCCAGCCCAGGATAGCCCAGAGCCCGAGATCAACCGGTTTCGGACGGTACCCTCTCCCGGTGATGACCTGATAGCGATTCCCCCGACGCAGCACCTGTCCATAGAAGTACGTGAGTCCGAGCGCAACGAAAATCATCGCCGTGCCGACCGTCGCCGTGATGCCATAGCGCGGCACGTATTCTTGGGGAAACGTTTGGATGTACATGTAGGTGCTGAAAAGGTAAACCCGATTGCCAAGCCCCAAGACCGCCGGGATGTCAAATGTCGCCATGCCGAGGGTGAATATATAGATGGCCGCCGCCAATACTCCGGGCGTGGCCAGCGGAAGCGTCACGCGGCGAAAGGTGGCGGCAAATCCCATCCCGGAAATACGCGCCGCTTCCTCAAGAAGCGGGTTCATCGTGCGAAACATCTGCACGGTCAGAATAAAGGCAAGCGGCGCAAGATTGAGGCCTTGAATGAACCCCATCCCGATGGGCGACCCGATATTGATGGGCCCTTTTTCGAAGCCGAAAAAGTTGACGAGCCAATGATTCAAAAAGCCTATGCGGGGATGCGCGACAAAGGTCCATCCCATGGCGACAAAGATTCCCGGAATGAGCAGCCCGACGGTCATGATCGCGTAGATCAGCGTCTTTCCGTCGATCGTCGTTCTCTCCGTCAACCACGCGATGGGAAGGCCGATCACCATGGCCACGACCGTTGTTACCGCCGCAAACATCAGCGTGTTCGCCAGCGCGCCGTAGACCAACGGATCGGCAAAGACTGCGCGATAGTTGTCCAGGGTATAAGCCGATGACTGAGTGCCGATAACCCCGGTCTGGAAGCTGACCCAGAAAACAACCAGAATAAACCCGACTAGAAAAATCATCGGCACAAGCGCGACCGGGAGCATGGGCGATAACTGCATTCCCCGAGTGCCAGGGGGCCGGGCAGTTCTGACTGCTCTGCTTATTGTTTCCATGTTGCACCAGTGCTCAGATGACTCCTGCCGAATCAGGCCGTCTCGACCCCAAAGGTGGACGTATCGCCGTGGTGAGGCGTGTCCTGGCTTTCGAGCGCGACGGTAACCGCCTCAGCGTCCAAAACCTTTGTACCATGTACGCATGTGCGATCCTGGGTAGTTGTGCAAATCGTGCCTGGTAAGGTAACGCGTCGTCTTGGCCCAGGCTAACCTAAGGTCCGTCAAGTCTATGCTCTACTCTACCTAATCCTTTCAGGCACGGCACCTACGCAACGGATGGATCCGCCCGCTACCGCGACCCTGGTAGCAAGGCGATCGCGTCGATTTCAACGAGACACGAGGGCGCAAGCTCCCTAACCTCTACGTTCAGTCCGCTGGGCATCGCCTGCTCTTTGCGATGGCAGCTGAGGAACTTCTGATACGCGGCCGAGAAGGTGGCTCGGTCTTGCCCGGCAACGAGGTAGACCGTTGTCTTTACCACATCATCCATAGTTCCGCCTGCTTCTTCCACAATGTCTTTAATGTGGGTGAGGGCGACTTGGGTTTGACCTGCCAGGTCATCGACTGCCTCGGTCTCATAGGCAGATGACCGGCGGACCTCGGGGGACAATACGTCAACCTCCGCGACGGGGTGCTTGACTTCCCGGATTGCGTCCTGCCCGGAGATAAACAGCCACGTCTCGATCCGAAATGCTTGAGAAAACGATCCGGGA
>JACPFH010000386.1 GCA_016183075.1 Deltaproteobacteria bacterium
AAAGCGGTCACCAAGCCGCCGAAAAGCTTGAACCGCATGTCCGCAGAAGTGGCCCGCTGATAGGCTGTCACGGTGTCATCGGCGTAGCTGCGGAAGCGCGTGTGCTCCAACTCCTCTCTATTGAATGCCTGGACCGCGGGTATGGCGATGAGCGCCTGCTGAACCAATGACATCATGCGCCCTTCCAGATCGCGCCTCTCCCGGTTTCGCTCTTTCATGGGCTTTGCAAATATCCGGATCGACAGCAATAGGAATGGGACTACGCCCAAGGAGAGGAGAGTCATTGTGGGCTCCAAGCGCCACATGATCAAAAACATCGTGATCAACGTGACCGTGGATTGCAGAAGCGGTAGAAGCGCGCCGGTCACCAGCTCCTGCACGCAATAGGAATCTCCCGTAACACGGGCGATCGTATCTCCCACCGGTCGACGGCCGTGGAAAAGCAGAGAAAGCCGCTGTACGTGGAGGAAGAGGTCGGCTCCAAGATCATAGACCATCCGTTGGCCCAACCTCACGGACGCAGAGGTGCTGGCCATCGACATCAGCGTCCCGGCCAGGAAGATCATTACCGTGCTGACGCAAACCCAGAAGAGCAGGCTTTCCACGCTGCTCGAGGCCGGCAAAACGGCAAGCCATCGGCCCAGACGGTCCGGCACCTGCTCCTGGCCAAGGATGTGGTCCACTAATAGCTTAGTGGGCCAGGGCCGCAGCACGTCTAACCCGATCCCCAGGGTCATCGTCACGAGGACAACAACCAAGTCGCGCCAGTGCGGTCGGAGATACCTAAGTAAGTGCAAGTGTGTTTTCATTTGACTACGCAACGCCAACGCGCAACGAAAAAAAGCCCGAACGACGCTCTATGCCGTTATCAACAAAATTCCCCCAGTTTTTTGAAGGCGCGGACGGCTTTAACCATACCCGCAATGCATTCTTTAAGAGACCGCAGGGCAAGGAGGAGAGCTATCAGGCCAAGTATCGCAGACGCACTCCAGGCATGGCTGAGACCCGCCTCGAAGGATAGCACGATGAAAAGAGCGATTATCACGAGACCGCCGGGCGAGCATCTGGGCCATAAGCGGCACCGAATTAATTGCCTTCCAGCACCATGCTCCTCAACGGTAAGGAGGATCCGCACCGCGCCAAGCATTCCCTCGACTATCTCGAGATCCCAAGGATCATAACCGCTTCCTCGCAGCACGACCGCCCCAACATCGCGCTGAGCAGCCTGTAGTGAACAAAGCCACTCAATCGGCGGATGCCAGCGCTCGCTCCAAATGCTCAAGGTTCGCGGCCAAGGGGAAGAAAGACCGGGCACACGACCGCCTCTCCAAGGGGTGAGGCCGTAGTGCAGCCGTCCGTATAAACGACCCAGTGGCTGGATCAGATGGAGACCCGTCACGAGGAAGTGTCCTCTCGCTCCGGCAATGAGACGCCCGGGCGCGGACGCGATGGAGGATTGAGCGGCACCTATGCAGGCCAGAAGAATCGGAGCGAATACTGAGAAGAAGAACAGGGGGACGGAAACCAGCAGTGGCTTCCAGAGAGCTCCGAGGCCGGAAAGCAGACCGAGCAGGAGGATTACCAGGTACCACTCGGGAATCAAAGGTAGCCACGTGGGCCAGCTCGACGCACGCTGATAAACGGACTGGAAGAGCGCGCTGCCCATGTTGCCTTGGTAGATTAACCCGCGACGCCGGCTAAACGCGGCATCATTATAGATCTTGCCCTCCCAGCTAATGTGACCGGCAGCATTGTACTTATCGGGCCACTTTCGCTCCAGTAATGCTTCTGCCTTCCCGTAGTTCACCTGCTGTTTCCAGTAAGCTGGCAATGAGTTACGGCGGTGATGCCACAAGAGGGCAGCAGGGTGGAAACCGAGGGTCCAACCCTGCTCGCGCAGCCGCCAGCAAATGTCCACGTCATCTCCGGCGACGCGGAATTGGGGGTCGAATCCTCCTATCGCCTTAAGGCGGTCCTTGCGAAAAGCCATGTTACATCCCGGGATATGCTCGGCCACCCGGTCGGAAAGAAGAACGTGAGTGGGACCTCCGGGCGCATTCGCGACGCATTCGGCGATTGTTCCATCACCCCGTGGAGCGATATTCGGACCACCCACTCCGACATGCGATGTGTTTAGAAATGTGTAGGCCAGGTATC
>JACPFH010000409.1 GCA_016183075.1 Deltaproteobacteria bacterium
CTTTGCCAGGGCTTCTCCTTGTTTCGGATTGATCTCTCCGAGCAACCCGTCTCGCATCATCGCCGTGTAGCCCATGACCACGTTGAGCGGGGTCCTCAGCTCATGCGACATGACGCTGAGAAATTCCTCTTTGACTTTGTTAGACTTCTCCAACTCTATATTTTTCCCCTCCAGCTCCTCGGCTTGTTTTTTGGTTTCCTCATAGAGCTGGGAGTTTTCTATCGCTATGGCGGTTTGTCCCGCGAGCGTGCTGAGGAATGCGATTTCTTCGTCGCTAAATTCGTGCTCCTCCTTGGTAAAGAACGTGAGGACGCCCAGGACCTCACCTTTGGCGATCAGGGGGACTCTCAGCGCGGAGACCAATCCATGTTTGCGGAGCATGTCAGGGGCTAGTGCTCGCGGGTCTGCCTGGACATTACGGATCATACGGGGGGCTGTGATATCAAGCAGCGCTCTCGTAAGGGTGTTGCTAGCCTTGGTAACCGCTGCCCTCCATTCGTTTTCGTCAAGGTTTCGGCAGGCCACGGGCTCTAATTCTCCGCTCTCTCTATCTAAAAGCCTGACGGTCGTGGCGGAATAGGGGAGCACGAGGTCAATTTTTTCCAGCAAGATATCCAACACACCGCGCAGATCCAGAGTTGAGGTAATAGCCAGAGCGATCTCGTGCAGGGCTCGAATCCGGCTCAGATTGCGTTCAACCTCCTCTTCCGCTTGCCGTTTGTCAGCGCGCAGTTTTTTCTCTTCAAGCGCATGGGCAACGGCCGGTCCAAGCCGCGCCATCCGGTCTTTGAGGATGTAGTCAGCCGCGCCTTCCTTCATCCGCTCCACAGCCGCTTCCTCGCTGATGCTGCCGGTGACGATAATGCAAGGAATGTCCAATCCGTGTTCTTTCAGAAGTTGCAGCGCCTGCGGTGCGCCAAACAGGGGTAGGGTATGGTCGGCAAGAATGACGTCGGGAACCGACTGCAATTGGGCGAGGTAATCCGCCTCGGTCTCCACGCGCTGCCAATCGGGCTCGAACCCGGCCCGCTCTAGCTCCGCCACCATCAGCTCGGCGTCGGCTGGTCGGTCTTCAAGGATTAAAACGCGAAGCGGCGCAGGCGTAGTCATTGTCTTAGACAGTGCCCTTATTGTCTGGGGGGTTGGTTGAGCAGCATCCAGTAGAGCCCCAAGTGCTTCACCGCCTGGGTGAACTGCTCAAAGTCCACCGGCTTCACGATGTAACTGTTGACGCCTAACTGGTAACTCTCCACGATGTCCCGTTCCTCCCGCGAAGAGGTGAGCACGACCACCGGGATGGTGCGGGTTCTGTGGTCGGATTTCAGTCGCTTGAGAACCTCCAGCCCGTCCACCTTCGGCAGTTTCAGATCGAGCAGGATCACCCTGGGGCTGTTCTCTATGCTGCGGTGAGAGTAGGCGCCGGTGCAGAAAATGAATTCCAGCGCTTCCGCCCCATCGCGCAAGACCTCGATGCGATTCGTCAGGTTGTTCTCCTGTAAGGCATGGAGAGTCAATTCCACATCATTGGGATTGTCTTCAACCAGCAAGATTTCTATTGGGCTCTCGATCATGTCATCGGACCTCCTCCCAGAGTGAAATAGAACGTTGCGCCTTCGTTCAGTTCCGCCTCGGCCCAGATGCGACCGCCGTGGCGGTGAACGATACGCTGCGCGACGGCGAGACCTACGCCGGTCCCCTCGTACTCTTCGGGTCGATGGAGCCTCTGGAAGACGCCGAAGAGCTTGTCCGCGTACTTCATATCAAATCCGACTCCGTTGTCTTTGACGAAGTACACCGGGCTGCTGTCCTTTTGTATGCATCCGACCTCGATTCGGGTGGGTTCCCGTTGCTGGGTGAACTTAAGCGCGTTCGAGAGCAGATTCGTGAACACCTGCTTCAGGAGGCTCGGGTCTGCCTCGCACGGTGGCAGATCCGGGACAGATATTTCAATGTTCCTGTTGGCCTGTTCGTGGCGGAGGTCTGCCAGTGCTTGGTGAGCGATCTCGGAGGGCATGACCCGTTGCTTCTTCAGCGGCTGGCGGCCGAGACGTGAAAAAGCAAGCAAGTTATCTATGAGTTGCCCCATCTGGTGGGCATTGTCACGCACCAGGCGTAGGTGGCGCTGGCCTTGGGGGGAGAGCTGTGCCGTCTCCTTTTCCAATAGGATGCGCGAAAAGCCGTCAATGGCACGCAAGGGCGCCCGCAGATCATGCGAAACAGAGTAGCTAAACGCTTCTAGCTCTTTGTTGGCGGCTGCAAGTTCCGCAGTGCGTTCGACGACACGCTGTTCCAACTCCTCGTTGAGTTTTCGGATCTCGTCCTCTGCGCGCTTGCGCTCAGTGATTTCTTGCTCTAATTCGCCGTAGGACCGTTGCAGCCGCTCGGCCATGTTGTTGAAAGAAGTGGCAAGAGAGGCCACTTCATCGCGGCTTTTCAGGTCCACACGGGCTGCGAGATTTCCCCCAGCTAGTTTTTCTGTTGCCTGGGTGAGTCTTAGCAGCGGGCCGGTTAGGGTCCTCGCCAGTCCCCAGCCGAGAAGCACGGCCGCAGCGGTAAATCCCACAGCGGCCCACAGAAGCCATCGCGCGAGCCGGTCCGCTGCCGCGTAGGCAACCGAGGCGGGCTTTCCCGCCACAACGCCCCAACCCAACTGAGAAATCGGCACGTAGGCGCCCAAGAGCCTGTTTTCAGAGCCAGCCTCTTGAAATTCCATTGTGCCTGAGCGACCGGCCAACACGGTTTGGACAATCGGCTGATCTTTCATGTTTACCGGCGTTTGGTCCGCTCCTTTTGAATGCGCTACCAACAGTCCATTTCTGTCAACTACATATACAAAGCTGCTGTCTTCCGGGCCGATGGTGGAAAGAAACTCGCTCATCGTCCGAAGAGAAAGCGCTCCGACCAAGACCCCCTTAACCTCGGTACCCTCCAATACCGGAACAGCGATGGATACGACGGCGCGCTGGGCGGCCTTAGAGGTGTAGACCCCCGAGACGTATAGATTTCGTGTTCTGATTGCTTGCTGAAAGAAGTCTCGAAAGGAGAAATCCTGGCCAACGGTCTCGGCGTGCGGTACGCGTACTC
>JACPFH010000410.1 GCA_016183075.1 Deltaproteobacteria bacterium
TCTGGTCTAATCGTTCCAGTTCCGCGTGGCACAAATTATGCTTTTGCGCTCCTTGAAGTCAGCGGTCTGTTCTGCGAGCGCATTCGAAATCAGTTTTTGAAGCAGCCTTTCTCATGATGAGTCGCGATACTCGCGCACGTTTCATCGCCAAATTAAGTCGATCTAAACATCCGCCCCGAGAGGGCTAAGGAGGTAGGCCAATGCCCAGTAACGGCAAGAGGCAAATCGCATTTGTAGTCGATCTCAACAAGTGCATGGGATGCCACACCTGCACGATCGCGTGCAAGACCTTGTGGACGAATGACAAGGGGATGGACCACATGTGGTGGATGAAGGTGAATACCGTCCCGGGTCGGGGCTACCCAAAGGATTGGGAGAAGATGGGTGGAGGTTACGATGGGGACGGCAAGGTCCAACTGGGGAGGGCGGCCGCGGCGGAAGATTACGGCAAGCCCATGGACTTCAACTACGAGGAGGTCTTCTTTGGCGGCAAGGGCAATGCCGCTCATCTGGCGCCGCGGGAGAGCCCCGGGTGGGGTCCCAACTGGGAAGAAGATATCGCCACCGGCGAATACCCCAACGCTTATTTCTTCTACCTGCCGCGCCTCTGTAACCACTGCGGCCAGCCGGCGTGCGCGGATGCGTGCCCTTATGATGCCATTCATAAGCGGGAAGAGGATGGGGTCGTCTTGGTGTTGGACGAGGCGAAGTGCGTGACCTGCCCTGAGCCGAAGTGCATGGAAGGTTGTCCCTACAAAGAAATCTTCATGAATCCGGTCAGGCACGTCGCGCAAAAATGTAATGGATGCGTGCCAAGGATGGAGCATGAAGTCGCCCCGGCCTGCGTGAGGCAATGTCCAGGGCGCTGCATCTGGGTCGGGTTTTTAGATGACACGGAAGGGCCTGTGTACAAACTCGTAAAGGAGTGGAAGGTTGCCCTGCCACTCCACGCCGAGTATCGCACATACCCGAACGTTTTTTACGTCCCCCCGCTGTCTCCGCCGCGCCTCGCCCCGAATGGCGAGGTCGACGAGACCGAGCCGCGGATCCCCTTGGACTACCTCAGGTCTCTGTTTGGTCCGGAAGTGGACGGCGCTCTCAAGCTGCTAAGGGACGAGATCGAGAAGAAGAGGAAGAAAGAGGCATCAGAAGTCGTGGACACGCTGATTGCCCGAAGGTGGCAAGAGCTTCTCGGACCCTTCCCCAAAGACCCTAGCGAGGTGACAGCATCATGAATACGGATCGATTGGAACTCAACGGACCCGAACAGGAGCAGGTGGGTTGCCGCCGCGCACTCTATTCACTGATTTCCAAAGGGTTTCGCTTTCCCACACCCGAGCAATTCGAAGGCGTGAAGAAAGGCCGATTCGCCGAAGAAGTCGCTCAGGCTGTGGCGCGTCTTCCTTATGATGGTGTGAAGGGCGGCGAGCTTGGGCGCGGAACCGCCCTGAGCTACGACGAATTCCAGGGCCGCTATATCCAGCTATTTGAGGTCGGCGGCGAACTTGGCGCTCCCTGCTTTCTCTATGAAGCCGAGTACGGCGGCGGGCGCATGAAAGTGATGGAGGAAGTCCTGCGCTTTTATCACCACTTCGGCCTTCGCCTATCGCAGGTGAAGCGCGACCGGCCTGATCATCTGGCTTCCGAGCTAGAATTCATGCACGTTCTGACCTTCCGCGAGGCAGAGGCGCTGCTTCAGGGTAGCGAGCGCCGCGCCTACCGCGCCGCAGCGCGCGACTTTCTGCGCTTCCACGTTAGCGACCTTATCGGCGCGGTGGCGTCGAAGGTGGCTGGCAGCGGCGTCCCTTTCTATTCCGATCTCGCCAATCTGGCGGCGGCGTTTTGCCAGCGAGAGCTTGCCCACGTTCAGGCGGAGTGAAGGAAGGGGGAGAGATGGCTGATATCAGGCTCAAGATGGAGGGATTGGAGCTCGGCGAGCGCGACGGCCATGACGCGTCGCAGTTCTCTCTCAGCGAAGTGCGCCAGAAACCGTTGGAGTGGGATCGAATCGTCAAAGGCTCGCATCTCACCAACTGCTGGTACCAAACCGCGTGCAACTTTAACGTTTACGTCAAAGACGGCGTGGTGCTGAGAGAGGAGCAGGCGGCCAATTACCCGCGACGAAACGATCCGCTCGTCCCGCGAGGCTGCCAGAAAGGCGCCTGCTATGTTCACCGCATGTATGATCCGACGCGGATCAAGTACCCGATGAAGCGGATCGGGAAGCGCGGCGAGGGAAAATGGAAGCGCATCAGTTGGGATGAAGCGCTGACCGAGCTCGCCGATGCGATTATCGACACCTGCGTGCAGGAGGGACCCGACGCCATCGTGCAATCGGGCGGAACCCGCGTGATGAACATGGGAAGCGAAGGCACCGGACCCACCGCTTTCTTTATCGGCCTGGGGGCGCCGCTGTCCAACGTGACCGCAGACAACGGAGACGATCATCAGGGGGTCGCGATCACGATGGGGAAGGTGATCGTCGGAGACTCGGCGGACAACTGGTACCACGCCAACATGATTCTCGTCTGGGGCGGCAACCCGGCCTATACGAATATCCCGAACTTCCACTTCATCGCCGAGGCTCGTTACAACGGCGCTAAGGTTGTCACGATCTCGCCCGACTACAGCCCCTCGGCGGTCCATGCCGATATGTGGGTGCCCGTAAATATCGGCAGCGACGCCGCGCTGGCGTTGGCGATATCCCAGGTGATCCTGAGGGAGAAGCTCTTCAAGGCGGGTTTTGTTCGCGAGCAGACGGACCTCTCGCTCCTGGTCGTGGAGTCCACGGGCAAGTATCTGCGCGAGAAAGATCTGAAGGCCGGCGGCCGGGAAGACATTTTCTACTTCTGGGACCTCAATACGGGAAAGTTGACCGAGGCGCAAAAAAAGACTCTTGCCCTGGGCGCCGCCGTTCCCGCTCTGGACGGGAGCCATCAGGTCCAGACGCTTCAGGGCAGCGTCTCCGTCATACCGGTCATGGAGCACCTGAAGCGTCACCTGGACAAGAACTATACCCCGGAGAAGGCAAGCAAGATCACGGGCGTGCCCGTTTCCATGATCGAGTCTCTGGCGCGGGAGATCGCCACGGCCGAGGGCGTGGTCAATATCAGCACGGCGAACTGGGGAAAGCACTACCACGGCGATCTCATCGAGCGCGCGATCCTGCTCGTGTTCGCCTTGTGCGGCCACATGGGGCGAAAGGGCGCGACCTTCAGCGCTTTCCCTATGATGGGATTGGACACTTCTCTGGGAGGCCTCGAGAAGCGCGGCGACCAGATCATTCTCTCCGCCGCGGGAGGCGATCCGCGTTTTGCCCAGTGGCGTGAAGAGGGGTACACGGACGAGATGATCCTCTACGAGTACGTGCACCAGGCTTTTGCCTCGGGGGGGATCACCCCGACTTCGCTCATGTACTACTTCCATGCCGGGATCCTGGACCTTTGCGCCAAGCATCCGGAATGGGACCCCTATCTCAAGCGGCCCATCAAAGAGTACGTCCGCGAAGCCTTTGATAAAAAATGGCAGTTTCTCTCCCCGGGACCCGACAAGGCGCCCAGAGTCATGTTTGCTCTCGGCGGGAACTTTTTGCGCCGGGCGCGGTGCACGAACCTTCTGCTGGAGAACTTCTTGCCCAAGCTTCGTTTTTTGGTCTCGGTGGACTGGCGGTGGAATGCATCGGCGCTCTACGCGGACCTCGTCCTTCCGGCGTGTAGCTGGTACGAGAAGACTTCCACCTTCCTCATGGGCATGCCGGTCCAGCCCTTCGTTCACGTCGTCAACCAGGCGACCGAGCCGCTCTACGAATCGCTGGGCGAGTGGAAGATGTTCTGCGTGCTTGCGCGCAAGGTCGAGGAGCGTGCGGCGGAGCGAGGGGTGGAGGGCTATAAGGCTTCCAACGGCGTCGAGTATCGCTTTGCCGGGCTCGAGGATAAAGTCACCTTCGGCGGGCTTTACAACGAGGATGATGAAGAAGGGATCGCCCGCGATGCGTTCTTGAACTCCTCCAACGTCGAGGAGATGGATTGGGAGGAGTTCAAGGAGCGCGGGATCGCCGCCTATACCGGAGTCGGCACCGGCATGCGCTCGATCGGCAATACCTGCGAGATCGTTCCCGGCGAGCCCGTGGTGCCGCTCACCTGGCACACCGAAAGGAAAGATCCCTATCCGACTCTCACCCGGCGCATCCAGTTCTTGATCGACCACGATCTGTTTCGCGAGCTCGGCGAAGATCTGCCGGTCCATAAGGATATTCCCAAAGCGGGAGGCGATTATCCATTGATGATCACCGGCGGGCACGCGCGCTGGAGCATCCACAGCGATCAGGTCGACGAAACGCTCCTCCTTCAGCTCCAGCGGGGCGAGCCGGTCATGTTCATCAGCGCACAGGACGCCGCGTCCCGAGGGGTGCGCGATGGGGATATCGTTGAGGTTTTGAACGACGTTGCGTCCTTTAATGTGCACGCTACGGTTTCGCCTTCGGTCAGGCCGGGGCAAGTGATCATGTACCATGCGTGGGAGAACTACCAGTTCGATGGCTGGCGCCACTTCAAGAGCGTCATGGCCTCCCCGATGAATCCCGTCGAGCTGGCCGGGGATTATTTCCAGATCCGGCCGATCACCATGAGCAACTACCCGGGCTTCAGCGACCGAGGGACGCGCGTGGAAGTGCGAAAAGTGGGAGCGTAAACTCATCGACCCCTCGCCGCGGGCCGTTGCTCGGGATCGTCCCGAGCGAGGCGCAGTCGGGGCGGGAGCGAAAAAGGGGGATGACTCATGGCCGGCGAGCACTTGAGCGCACGCGGCGCGTTGGACTGGGACCGGGTAGTCAAAGGCACCTGTCACAACAACTGTTCCTACCAGAAACCGTGCATCCTCAACGCCTACGTCAAGAACGGCACGCTCGTTCGCATTGAGCAGAGCAATACCCATCCTCATCCCAGTGACCCGGATGTCCCGGAGTGGGAGCCCAGGGGTTGCCAGAAGGGGCTGGCGATGGCGGTGCGCTCTTTCGACGCGACCCGTATTCGATATCCCGCCAAGCGCGTGGGAGAGCGCGGAGAAGGCAAATGGCAGAGGATTTCTTGGGATCAAGCCTTGGAGGAGGTCTCGGATAAGCTCATTGACATTTGCACCACGGACGGGCTGGACACCATCCTGCGCGTTACGGGCAGCGGGACCCTGGGTAGCGAATCGGTCGGGATCGAAGGGCTGATGAGCAGCTTGGGCATTCCGTTCACCAGTATCATGGCGGACCTGGGTGATGAGCATCAGGGCGCGGCTCAGGTGTTCGGGCAACCCTACGTGGGCGGCTCGGTGGATAACTGGTGGTACGCGGACCTGGTCCTCATATGGGGCGGGAATCCCGCCTATACCAACATCTCCAATTTTCACCTGTTGACGGAGGCGCGCTATAACGGGACGCGCATCGTTTGCATCGCCCCGGACTACAGCCCCTCCGCCATCCACACCGATCAGTGGGTGCCGGTGAACATCGGAACGGACGCCGCCCTTCCGCTTTTGGTTCGGGCAGACACGCGAAAGTTGCTCCGCGAAGGCGACCTCAAGCGAGGTGGCCGGGATAACCTTTACTATTTCTGGGACCTAAGTACGGATCAAATGAAAGAGGCGCCCCGCGAAAGCCTTGCCCTGGGTAAAATCGCGCCGGCTTTGGAGGGAAGCTATCGCGTCATGACGGCCGATGGGCCGGTGGAAGTCAAACCGGTCTTCGAAGTGCTCAAGGCTCACCTCCAGGACTACACCCCGGAGCGAGCCTCCGCAGTCACGGGCACCGCCCCTGCTGTTATTCGAAAGCTTGCGCGCGATATCGCCCGGGCGGGCGCGGTCACCAACGTGACGACATTTAATTGGGGCAAGTTTTATCATGGCGACGAGATCGAGCGGGCGATCATCCTGGTCTTCGCGCTCTGCGGCCACATGGGAAGGAGGGGAGCGGTCTATCATGGCTTCACCGGAGGGGCCTCCGATACCCTGGCCCCCGGCGGCATGATTGCGGGATGGATTCTGCTTCGAGCCGCGGCCGCCTCCGATCCCCGGTATGCGCAGTGGAAATCCCAGGGATACACCGACGCGATGATCATATTGGAGTATGCCCAAGAGGCCATGGCCAAAGAGCGGATCGTCTCGGGCACGCTCTTCACGTATTTTCACGGCGGGCTTCTGGAGTTGAGTCAAAAACACAACAGTTGGGATCCGACGCTCAAGCGCCCGGTGGCGGAGTATGTGAAGGAGTCTCTGGAGAAAGGCTGGCACAAGGTCTGGCCGAGGCCGGGCAAAGACCCGCGCGCGCTCATCCATTACGGG
>JACPFH010000427.1 GCA_016183075.1 Deltaproteobacteria bacterium
AGTAAATAAGGAAAAGATCCCACGGGATCGTGCGGTTCATATAGATGGCCGCGGAGATGAGAACCGTGTCGGCGACCAACAGCGTGGTGTCCAAGTAGCTGTGGTCAAAGAGCTGGGCAGGGAGACGATAGAGAACCAAAGCGCTCGTGAAGAGGACAACCACCAGGCTGTAAACGAGAAGATCCTCTGAAACTTGGCCCTCACTGAAAAGCATGAGATACGAGGTCACGATCACGATCAACCACTGGAGGATGATGACGGTGTGCTTCTTGTCGAGCCTCGGGTTAGAGGAAACAGCGGAGTTGGCCATAGCGAGGGTTATTTTACTCTTTTTGGCAGGCGATGGGAAAGCATTTTTTTACGGCCGGTCTGATCGGATCAGACCGCGCAGCCGCGCCGGATAGTCGGTGATGATCCCGTCCACCCCGAGCCTGAGCAGCCGCCCCATCTCGTCGGGGTCGTTGATCGTCCAGACAAACATCCCGATCTCCAGCCCGTGGGCGGCCCTGACCGTCGCTTCGCTGACGAGCGTCGTGCCCCGATACTCACAAGGGATCTGCATGGCCTGGCCCCGGGGAGTAAAGTCAGTCGCTCTGCCGCCGCCGACCCACCGGATAAAGGCAGCCACTTCACCGTAAGAGAATCCGGTCGCGACCGTCAGCCGGGCTGCTTCGATCTCCTTTCTTATGTCGCTCATGATCCGATCGTCCTCTGTGGCCAGGAGAACCTGGTTCTCCTTCCCAAGCCGGTGGATCAGCTCCAGGACTTTTTTGGTGATCGGAGGTAAGCCCGGCTTGATTTCAACGATCGCCCGGGCTTCCGGGAGGGATGAGAGGAACTCCTCAAGGGTGGGGATCTCTATGTTTCGTTCTCGAAAGGGATAGCTTATCCCCCCGTCGGGCGTGAACCGGTAGCCGGCATCGAGCGCCTTGATCTCCCTTAGAGTCCGCTGGCTTACCCGGCCCCGTCCGTTTGTGGTCCTGTTGAGCGTCGCGTCGTGGATGATGACGACTTCCCCGTCCTTCGTCCCTCTGACATCCATCTCCACGATCGCGGCCCCGTCACCGAACGCCTTCTGGAATGAGGACAGGGTGTTTTCCGGTGCCTCTCCCGCCGCCCCTCGGTGCCCGATGATTCTCGGTTTGGAGGCGGTAGAAAAAGGGAATTTATTTACCATACAGGCGTAAACGTCTCGCACAGATCAGTATCGAAAAGGTATTCTTTTTCTGTTGTTTCGGCAAGGATTTGATCCAGCTATCGGCTCGGTGGGGCGAGGGAAAAATGGATGGAGCTTATTCATTACTTGTGGACTTGAGACTGGACTCAATTGATCTTGAACATGAGCCCGTATATTGTCTTTCTCGTGGCGGATTTTTTTACAACATCCACGACCGGTACGGACGGGCTCGAATGACAGATTCAGTCAACAAAGTTTGGTGCCTGTCAGATTTTGTCAATTTTATTGCCTCCGTGCTGATATGGGCCTTAGCCTCGGATATCGTCTTGCGGACAACTTTCCATTAGATATCAAGGAGTTAGATTGGGGATTTCTCATTTGGTCCTGCCAATGGCACGACCTTTGCGGGAGTTGCCCCACCGATAGATTACGTAGATAGAAAGGACAGACATGCTCGGATGGACAAGGTAGCGCCGAAAGAAGCGACCATTACCAATCTCCTCGACAAAGGAGGCCTTGATTGCGACGCGGGAGGGGACGTGCTTGAGGATGTGGACCCTACAGCAGTGGAGGCGGGGTGGGCTGAAGCGTTTTCTACTCGCAACGGGCAGGCGAAAAGCCGGTCTCTCGTTTCTCTCTCCTCGCCGCCGCTAGCTGGCGACTTTCGACCCCACGTAGCTGGTAAATTCTTCAATGTCGGTGCAGAAAAGCTTTATGTGCGTGGAGTAACCTACGGGCCTTTTCGGCCCGACGGCCAGGGCAACGTGTACCGCCCTGAAGTTGTCGAGGCCGACTTCGAAAAAATCTGCGCATGTGGCTTCAATGCAATCCGGACCTATAACATTCCTCCCCCGTGGTTCCTCGACGCCGCGCTTCGCCACGGTCTCCGGGTGATGGTTGGCATACCTTGGGAGCAGCATGTTACCTTTCTGGACGATAAGAAGCTTGCTCGAGACATAGGCAGACGGGTTCGAGATTCAGTCCGACTTTGCGCCGGCCATCCCGCCATCCTCTGCTATGCCATTGGAAACGAGATCCCCGCTCCCATCATACGCTGGCACGGGCATCGCCGGATAGAAAGCTTTCTTAAGCGACTGTGCACGGCCGCAAAGGACGAGGACCCCGGAGCTCTTTTCACTTATGTCAATTATCCCTCGACCGAGTATCTGGACCTCCCGTTCCTCGATCTGTGCTCCTTCAACGTCTACCTGGAATCCCACGAGCAATTCGAGTCCTATCTTGCACGTCTACAAAACCTCGTCGGTAACCGACCGCTGCTTATGGCCGAAATTGGGTTGGATAGTCGCCGCAACGGGGAGGTGGCTCAGGCAGACTCGCTCGACTGGCAGGTCCGAGCGGCATTCGCGGGTGGCTGCGCGGGGGCATTCGTTTTTTCATGGACTGATGAGTGGCACCGCGGAGGGCACGATATCGAGGACTGGGATTTTGGCCTGACCCGAAGGGATCGCAGTCCGAAGCCGGCTCTGGCCGCGGCACGGAAAGCCATGGTCGAAGCTCCGTTCGCAAAAGATCAGCCCTGGCCTCGCATCTCTGTAATCGTTTGCAGTTATAACGGTGCGCGCACTATCCGTGACTGCTTCGAAGGCCTCTTGAAGCTGGACTATCCGGACTTCGAAGTCATTGTCGTGAATGACGGGTCAACCGATGGGACGCCAGACATCGCGCGCGGATACGATTTCCGGCTGATCAGCACCGAAAATCGAGGTCTGAGCAGCGCGCGCAATACCGGCTTAGAAGCGGCCACCGGCG
>JACPFH010000428.1 GCA_016183075.1 Deltaproteobacteria bacterium
TATCAGGCAAAAAGCAACAGTCGTTGAACGAAGCAAAGCGGTTGAACGGCTTGAACCCATTCGTTCAAAACGTTCAAATCGTTCGAATCGTTCAAGGGCGTGCTGCCTCTTGCCTACTGCCTGATTCGTTACGGCATAACGCCGTAGCGGACGCGGTTGTCGAGATACTCGAAGCTGGCGGTGATGTCGAGCCGGTTTTTCCCGATCCAAGGGGGAATCGGACGAAAAGGAGATGCCGCTTTGACGGCGCGCATGGCTTCTTGGTCGAGCACCGGGAATCCTGAGGAGCGGAGCAGACGCGTTTTGTCGAGATGTCCGTTGCCCAGTATGGTAAACTCAATGACGAGTTTTCCTTGAAACCCGCTCCGGAGCGCCGGCTCCGGATATTCCCAAACAAGCTCGATGGCGCGCTTGATGCTGGCAAAGTAGGAAATATATTTCGGCTCACGGGTGTCGAGTCGGACCGCCTCTCCGTTCCCGCGGGCGCTCTGCCTTGGCGGCGCCCAAGTGACGGGGGGAAGGAGTTCTTTTAAGGTCGGGAGCTGGCGCTGGACGATAGCGGGGCGTTCGTGTGGGGGCGGCGCCGGCGACTCGGGCGCGGCTTTCCATTGTTCCGCTTTGTTCGCTGGCGCAGCAGCGGCCTCTGGCTCCGCTTCGGGGCTTACGGGTTTTTCTTCCGGCAACGCAGCGGGGGTGGGTCTTTTCGCCACCCGCGCCGGGGGCACCGGAGCCTGGACGGAGGCGGTTTGTGGCCGGGCCAAGCTCTTGCGCCTCTCCCCGGCCCCTTTTTTCCGCTCCGGCTCAGGGTCGGGCGACGGCAGAAGAGCCACGGGAAGGGCTACTTCGGGATGCGGCTTATGTGGGGGCTTGGGCCACAAGAAAAGAATAGAGACGTGAAGAAACAAGGAGAAAACGAGGAAACGTATCAGAGAGGCGCGCTCCGAATACACATCATTATATTACCGCGCAACGCGCCGAGTGGGCAAGCGCTTTTTCCTCGGCGCGCCGGGAAGCGTCTTTACGGGAAATGCGGTCGTGTTACTTTTTGGACTCCCGGCTTGAAAAACGCATCTCCCTCGTTTACCCTATCCGTACGCCGCCCATGCGCATGGGAAGATCTGTTTGTGGAGAGATTGGCGAATGAGAAGAGTCGGAAATTCCCCCCTCGTAGAGGGTGACGGGATCTTTGCAAAGCTCGAGTGCACGAATCCCTGCGGCAGCGTCAAGGACAGGATCGCTCTCTACATCCTCGGGGAGAGCGAGAACCGGGGGCTCCTCAAAAAAGGCGCCAGGATCATAGAAGCAACCAGCGGTAATACGGGAATTGCTTTTGCTTATTTTGCGAAGCAGAAGGGTTACGAGATCACCATCGTTATGCCTGAGAACATGACCGAGGAGAGAAAACAGATCCTCAAGAATCTCGGCGCGGAATTGATCCTGTGCTCGAAAGAGGGCGGCTTTGTCGAGGCGGCGGCGATCCGAGACTGTCTGGCAAAGGAGAGAAATTACTTCAATCCCGATCAGTTTTCGAATCCGCTCAACGTGGAGTGCCACTACCGCACGACCGGCGAGGAAATTCTGGAGCAAGTGAAAGCCTGCGGTGCTGGCCCGATTGGCGCATTCGTCGCCGGAGTGGGCACGGGGGGAACCCTTATCGGGGTTGGCCGCAAGCTCAGGACGGTCTACCCCGAAGTCCGGATAGCCGCCGTGGAACCCGCCGAGTCGGCGGTTTTGAGCGGAAGGGCACCCGGCATTCATGGCATCGCGGGAATCGGAGACGGGTTTATCCCTGCTCTGGTGAGCGATGGAAAAGGCGGGATGGAACAGAACCGTTGTCACTGTTTTTCCTGACGGTTATGGCAAATACCAGTCGCAGGGATTGGCGCACTGCGAAACCGGCAGGTGTGCCTTCGAAGAAGACTCCATAGTCTGATCTCAGATCGGGCGGGTTTGAAACCCGCCCCTACCAAGCGGAGAAAAACTCGCGCATCAGTTCGCTGACCAATTCAGGCTGATCGTTTTGCACCAAGTGGCCGGCCCTGGCGATGTATTTGAAGGAGATGTTCGGAAGCAACCTCTCCAGTTGCCGCCCCAGTTCCACGGGAGCGAAACGGTCTTCTTCCCCCCAAACAAAAAGGGCCGGGATCTTCAGGCGGGGAAGAACTTCTGCCATGTCGAATTTGGGTCGCAAATTTGGGTCCCGCGCCAGGCGCTCCATTCCCTGTCGAAAGCGGCGCCGCGCCTCCTCAGCTCCCGGCCGGGTTGCGGTCGAATGGCAGCGGCTTACGAGGGCGTCGGTGAGTTGCGACTTGTCCCAAACCAAAGTCTCCAGCAGGCGCCGCATGGACGGGCGGGTACCGTCATAGGCTTGCAAGGCACGCAGGCCTTCCGTTCCCGAGTGGTCGAGCCCCATGGCGGTGGCAATGGTGCCGCTGGCGATCAGGAAAAGCTTGTGGACGCGGTCGGGATGCTCCGACGCGTATTTGACCACGACCCAGGCGCCCTGGGAGTTGCCCGCCAAACACAAGCCATCCAAGCATAATACATCCGCAAATGCGCTGAGGTGATCCACCCGGCTCTGGGCTCCGTCGGTCGCTGGAGCCCCGGTGTCGGTGTCGCCGAAACCCCCGACGCTATCTGGCGCGTACGCTTGGAACTTTCCACCCAGCGCCGGCATGATCTTTCCAAAACCCATCTCCCCCGACAGCCCCGGCGCTCCGCCGTGACACAGCACCACGGCTGGGCCGTTTGTTCCCGCTTCCACGTAGTGGGTTCGGACTCCGCCAGCCATGACATAACGAGAGCGCAGTAACGGCTCAGCCATGATAAACCTCTTCCTCTGGATAGTTGCAAAGGCAGCCGCAGTCAGGATAATATGAGACCATGTTCAGCTTAGGCATATGGGAGCTCCTGATCATTCTGGTCATCGTTCTTCTGCTATTTGGCCGGAGGCTGCCGGAAATAGGTGAGGGCCTCGGCAAAGGTATCCGCAGCTTCCGCAAGTCGCTCAAGGAACCCGACGAGATTGACGTCACGCCTAAAGAGGGACAGGACAAAGAAAAGACCAAGGGAGACTCGTCTTAAGCAGCCCCCCCGGCGGATATAACCCGAGCGCTAAAATTTTTGATCTCTCCCGGCGGTCTTAGAAATACGATGACGAAGCTTGCTGCCTTCTGCGGCGGTATCTCAAACCTCCTCTGCGGGCTCAATTTCTGCAAAATAGAGATTTCCTGGGCGGTAAGATCTTTAGGAATCGTCGGCGTGATAGCATTACCGGCCCATACGGCTTGCCGGCCGACCTCTTTCCCGTGCGCGTCGTAGACTCGCCCCTCGACCTGGATCTCGCGCACGCTACCCGTATTGCGATTATGTGCGACTCCGGAGAGGACGAAAACCTCACGGTTTCCAAGGATGGTCTGGAAACTAGGACGCAGCGACTGAAGCGCGATGCTCTGGCGCAGGTGGTTGTTCTGGAACACCGAAGGGCCAAACCACGGAACTCTTCTGAAGAGGCTTTCCAGGACCGAGGGCTGGGTCTGATTGACTATAGTCGCAATCGAATAAAGGAGCAGCAGAACCGCGAACAGGCTAAAATAGGGCACGGTGGACGCCGGTCGCTCCTGGTCCGCATCCGAAGCGGCGATTTCCTCTTCGTCCGGCGTCGGGAAGGATCGCTCCCACGTTTCCTCGAATTCGGAGATAGCTGCGCGGGCAGCGTCTACTTCGGAGGAAGGTTGCGCGTTCGCTGCAGTGGCGATCTTTTCCTCTTTCGGCTCGGTGGAGGAAAAGGACCAGTCCTTGTCTCTGTGTTCCTCAGTGTCATGCGATGAGAGCTTGTACGTGCCGGGCTCTCCAGGCTCTTGTCGCGGCGGAAAAAACTTGTCGATCTCGAGGCCCGAGAATTCCGGCTGTCGTGGCTCGGGACCTTTGAGTGAAGGCGGCTCCTTGGGTTGGTCGAAAGCAAACGGATTCTCGTGCCGGAGCCGCTCGGCGCTATGCTCGCTCGCAGTCTCCTTTGTCTCCGGCGGGGAAAAGGAAGGTGGGTTGCCCTCTGGCTGCTCGGGCTCTCTTGCGGCTGCGGTCGGCCCAGGAGAGCTCTCGGCATCCTCCTTGGTCTCAGGCTTGGTCTCGGACTCGGCCGCCAGCGCGAAGACGTGCTTACAGCGGGAACAGCGAAAATTGGCATTGGGGCCGGCGATGAGTTCGTCGGAAACCCGGTATGTAGTCTCGCAACTGGGACATTGAACCAGCATGGAGTTTTGTCAATCCTGAGATGAGTTTTTGACTCTGTGCCGCCTAACCTACGAATTTTATTGGAATGCACGAAAAATTCAAGCGTTTAGGCTTTATTTTGCCGCGCGTCGCGAATAAATCCGTGGATTCGAGCGTCAAAAAGGAGCAAAAAGTCGTCGTGGACCTAAGCGATCGGGAGCTCGTCCGGAAGTGTCAGGCGGGCAACCTTGAGGCATTTCAAGGGCTTGTCGCGAAGTATTACCAGAGGGTCCTCATGGTGGTCCTGGGAATCGTCCGCGACCGTGATGATGCCATGGAAGTCGCCCAGGAGGTGTTTTATAAAGCCTACAGCAGGATCCGTCACTTTCGCGGTCGCTCCACTTTTTATACTTGGCTGTACCGGATTGCAGTCAATCAGTGTATCGATTTCCGGCGCCGGCAGAAACGCGAGCCCGCGGAATCGAACGAAGGGATGGACGAGGTTCCTGACGAGCATGGAAGAAATCCTTCGGACGTCATCGAGAGCGCGGAGTTCCTGAAGCGGCTTTACGCTGCCATGGAGAGTTTGACTCCCGAGCACAAAGCCGTCATCGTACTGAGGGCGGTTGAGGGCCTCTCCTACAAGGAGATCAGTTCCATTTTGGGTTGTTCGGAGGGGACGGTCATGAGTCGTCTTCACTACGCGCGAAAGCGATTACAAGAGAAACTTGCTCCTTACCTATGACGATGGATTGCAAAAGCGTGATGGAGATCCTCGGGGCGTGGCTGGATGGGGAGATCGGTGCCCGCGAGTCCGAAGCCATCCGGTTCCATCTCGAGAGCTGTGCGTCCTGCCGGGCCGCCAAGCTTCGTTTGGAGCGAGTAGAGGAGTCTCTGAGCGCAGCCGTGAAAGCCCAGGCTTCCGATGTCTCGTGGCCACAGTTTTGGTCAGGCGTGGAGCGCAGGATCCGAGAAGAAAGCGAACGGCGCGAGCGCCTTTGGTCGTGGCTGCGTCCGGGGAGTTATTTGCGGCGGCTGGCTTGGGCTGTACCGCTCGCCGTTGTCTGCCTGCTCGTCATTCTTTTGGCCGAGCAGTACTTTTTCCGGTGGCGGCTCGGGCCGAATCTGAGCAGTGTGGCTGCGGTGGAGTCGATCGACGGCCACGGTTTCAACCTCGCCCTCTTCGGCGAGGACGAGACCAATACAACTCTGATATGGCTGTTTTTGGATGAGGAGGAAGATGAGCCCTCTGCCGAAGTTCCGGTGGCGGATACTACTTTCTAGCGTCTTTCCGTTGTTTTTGGCGGCAGCGCTCGGCGCCGCTGAGCGGGCGCCCCAGACGGTTCAACTGCGCATCGGGACGATCCTCGCCAGCAACGAAAGCGAAGACTTCGATCCCAAGCTTTCCGGGATGAAAAATCAGCTCGAAGTGATCAAGTACAGCTCTTACCAGTTGATCAAGGAAGAAAGCCAGAAAGTGGCGTGGCGCGATCGCGCCGTCTTCGAGATCCCCGGAGGGCGCTCCCTGCTTGTCGTCCCGCAAGAGTACCGCAACCAACGTCTCGCTTTGAAGGTGCGGCTGATCGAGGGTGAAAAACCTCTCCTGGACACGACGGTCCGGCTAAGGAATCGCGGCTATTTTTTACTGGGAGGACCGGCGCACGAGGGAGGGGTATTGATTCTCTCGATCTCGGCGAGCCATCGATCTCCAGCGCTACCAGACCCATCTCCGCGGTGACCGTAGAGCCGCGGATATTGAACATGATGTCAAACTGCTTTGCCAGTATGCAGACGATCGGCTCCCTGACCAGCTCCTTCGGAAAGGTCAGATAGACGCGCTCGCAGACTTTTTCTTTTTGGGGCGTCATCCTCGGCGCTCAGATCGAAAAGTTGAGATTGCCGACCGAAAGTCTATCGCGCCAGCCTACCCATAGGTTGGTCGTGAGGTATTTGTCGCCAAAATCCGGGAACAAAGTCACCAATGTGCCTGACGAGAGCCTCCTCGCTACCTCCAGGGTCGCGTGCATTGCGGCGCCTGAAGACTGCCCGACCAGGATCCCCTCTTCCTGGCTGAGCCGGTAAACCATGCTATACGCCGCTTCCGTGGCGACCGGAATTTTATCGTCCAACTCCTCCTCATGATAGATTCCCGGAACGATCGAGCTGGCCATGTGCTTCAGCCCTTCAAGGCCGTGAAGGGCGTCGTCCGGCTCGACCGCGATCACGCGGATGCGCGGATTGCGCTCCCGCAGATAACGGCCGGCTCCCATGATCGTGCCTCCGGTGCCGATTCCCGCGATGAAATGGGTGATCTCGCCGCGGGTCTGGCGGTAGATCTCCGGCCCGGTGCCCTCATAATGGGCTTGCGAATTCATCGGGTTAAAATACTGGTCGGGCTTGAAGTACTTTTGCGGATTTTGCTCGAGGATCTTTCGGCACAGACGGATCGCGCCGTCGGAGCCCTCCAGCGGATCGCTTAAGATCACCTTGGCGCCGAAGGCCCCGATCATGCGCTTGCGCTCCGCGCTCACGTTGGAAGGCATCACCAGCTCGACCGGATAGCCGAGGACCGCTCCGATCATGGCCAAAGCGATACCCGTATTGCCGGAGGTTGAATCTAAGATCGTTTTTCCCTTGGCAAGCCGTCCGGACTCGATGCCGTCTCGCACCATGCGCCACGCTGCCCGGTCTTTGACCGAACCTCCCGGGTTGAACCCCTCGAGCTTGGCGAAGATGCGCACCCCCCGCGCGATCCCCTGCGTGATCTTGCAGATCTCCAAAAGCGGCGTGTCGCCGATCAGATCGAGGACGGATTCGACCTTTTTTTGCGCCCTGAGATCCTCGGTCGGGAGCCGGCGCCCGGAAATGGCTTTGAGCATAGCGCGCGACAAGGCGAAAGCTACCTTCTTCCTCCGGCGATGGCCGGAACGATCGAAATGTTATCCCCTTCTTTGAGTGCGGTTTCCATGTTTTGC
>JACPFH010000016.1 GCA_016183075.1 Deltaproteobacteria bacterium
GCTTCAGGAGGCGCCGAGAAAGAGCCTGGCGCTCGGCGGATTGGTGCCGGCGCTGGCGGAGGTTGCCGACGCGATCATCGATACCGTCACGAAGGAAGGCCCTGACGCCATCGTCCAGGCGGGGGGAACGCGGGTGATGAATGCGGGCAGCGAAGGGGCGGGGCCCACGACGTTCTTTATGTCTCTCGGGGCGCCTCTTTCTAATGTGACCGCCGATAACGGGGATGACCATCAAGGCGTGGCCGTCACGATGGGGAAGGTGATCATCGCGGACTCCGCCGACAACTGGTTTTACTCGGACATGATTCTTGTTTGGGGCGGAAATCCCGCCTATACGAACATCCCGAACTTTCACTTCATCGCCGAGGCCCGTTACAACGGCACGAAGGTGGTCACGATCGCGCCTGACTACAGCCCTTCGGCCATTCATGCCGATCTCTGGGTGCCGGTGAACATCGGCAGCGATGCGGCATTGGCGCTTTCCCTGTGCCAGGTGATCGTGCGGGAGAAACTCTACAGAGAAGGTTTTGTTCGCGAGCAGACCGATCTTCCCTTGTTGGTGGTGGAGGCGACGGGCAGGTTTTTGCGCGAGAAGGACCTGAAGGCCGGCGGGCGCGAAGATATTTTTTATTTCTGGGACCTCGGCTCGGGGAGGCTTCAGGAGGCGCCGAGAAAGAGCCTGGCGCTCGGCGGATTGGTGCCGGCGCTGGCGGGGGCCTATACGGTTGAGACCGTGCACGGTCCGGTCGCGGTCAGGCCGCTTATGGAGGTGCTCAGCGCCCATTTAGACCGGCACTTCTCGCCGGAGCAGGCAAGCCTGATCACGGGGACCTCACCGCGCGTGATCGAGCGGCTGGCGCGGGAGATCGCCGCGGCCAAGGGCGTCGTCAACATGAGCACCTACAACTGGGGCAAGTTTTACCATGGCGATTTGATCGAGCGCGCGATGGTTCTCGTGTTCGCCTTGTGCGGCCATATCGGTCATCGCGGCGCGACTTACAGCGCCTTCTCCATGATGGGTCTTGACACCTCGATCGGCGGCCTGGAGCGGCGCGGCGACCAGATTATCCTTTCTGCGGCCGGCAGCGATCCTCGGTTTGCCCAGTGGCGGGAAGAAGGCTACACGGACGAGATGATTCTCTACGAGTATGTGCACGAGGCTTTCGCTTCGGGGAGGATCACGCCGACCTCGCTGATGTACTACATTCACGGGGGAATTCTCGATCTGTGCGAGAAAAACCCGGGCTGGGATCCCTATCTGAAACGCCCGATCGGGGAGTATGTTCGCGAGGCGTTTGAGAAGAAATGGCAGTTTATCGCCCCGGGACCGGACAAGGAGCCGCGGGTGATGTTTGCCCTGGGGGGCAATTTTCTCCGCCGCGCGCGGTGTACCAACATTTTGCTGGAAAAGTTTTTGCCCAAGCTCCGTTTCCTGGTTTCGATTGACTGGCGCTGGAATGCCACGGCTCTTTATTCCGACGTCGTTTTGCCCGCATGCACCTGGTATGAGAAGACCTCTACCTTTATGGTCGGATCGCCCGTCCAGCCTTTCGTTCACGTCGTCAACCAGGCGGCGGCGCCCCTTTATGACTCCGTGGGGGAGTGGAAGATGTTCTGCTTGCTCGCGCGCAAGATCGAAGAGCGGGCGCGAGAGCGCGGCGTGGAGAGCTTTAAGGACGCCCGCGGCGTGGAGCGCCGCTTCGCCGGCCTTGAAGACAAGGTGACTTTTGGCGGGCTGTACCATGAGGATGATGAGGAGGGGATCGCCAGAGATGCCTTGCTCAATGCCAGCAACGTGGAACCGATCGATTGGGAGGAGTTCAAGGAGCGCGGCTTGGCCGAGTACACGGGTGTGGGCACCGGCATGCGCTCCATTGGAAACGCCTGCGACGTGATCCCCGGCGAGCCGATGGTGCCTCTGACCTGGCACACGGAGCGCAAGGATCCCTATCCGACGCTGACCCGTCGCATCCAGTTCTTGATCGATCACGAGCTGTTTAGAGAGCTGGGAGAAGATCTGCCGGTCCATAAGGATCCACCGTTGGCCGGAGGAGACTATCCGCTGCAGGTTACCGGGGGACATGCGCGGTGGAGCATCCACAGCGATCAGGTCGATGATTCTTTGATGCTCCAGCTTCAGCGGGGTGAGCCCGTCATGTTCATGAGCCGGCGGGACGGCGTTGAACGAGGGATAGGCGACGGGGAGATGGTAGAAGTGTCCAATGACGTGGGGACATTTCGGGTTCAAGCGGTGGTGTCGCCTGCGGTCAGGCCCGGCCAGGTCATCATCTACCACGCGTGGGAGAACTACCAGTTTTCCGGCTGGCGCCATTTCAAAACCGTCATGGCCTCGCCGATGAATCCCGTCGAGCTCGCCGGGGACTATTTTCACATCCGGCCGATCACGATGAGCAACTACCCCGGCTTTAGCGATCGGGACACGCGTGTTGAGGTGAGGAAAATCCAGGCGCATGCGCCGTAACAGGGGACTGGCTCCGCGCAGGGGTGCCTGTCCCCGGAAAACAGGCGCATGCGCCGTAACCTGAGGGAGAGGCTCAACAAATAGAAATTCTTAAGTGTGAGGGAAGTGACTTTAAGATTTCTTATTCTTCTGAACGGTCTCTTGTCGCGCTATGTGCTCTGTTGTGACCTGTTGACAAAAATGGCGTCGATCTCGTTTTTTAGAAACGATCTCGCATGGTTTCTTATTCCTAAGAAACATCCGGCGATTTTGCCTGAATTTAAGGTAGATTTTTTTGGTGCAAAGATTGCTTTGGAACCAGAACAGGTTTCTGACGACCAAGTTCAATTGTCGATTTAGAGAGGAGATACACCATGGCAGTTGATCCCGTATGCAAGAAACAGGTCGACGAGAAGGCGGCGCCGGGAGGAAAGGCGCGCTTTTGGGGTAAGATCTTTTTCTTTTGCGACAAGAAATGCCGGGGGACCTTCCAGCGCGACCCCCAGAAATATGTTCCGGAGGACGACAGCGAGAAAGAGCCCGGCTACGATCCACGCATGTTCTTGGGAGATATGTAGGGCCGGCGGCTTGATCTGTTTGAATGGTTTCAACCGTTTGAAACGTTCGAACCGTTCAAAGCGGGCTCAGCCGTCAGCGCACAGAATTTAGTTTTGACGCCAGAAGAGAAAGGAGACAGACAATGACCCAGTATGGTTTTTTCTTCGATCAAAGCCGCTGTACCGGATGCCGGGCGTGCAGCATCGCGTGCAAGAACTGGTATGACATCCCGCCCGGGCCCCTGAAGTACATGCGCGTGTACCAGTGGGAGGAGGGCGCTTTTCCCGACCTGCGCCTCGGCCTTTTGGCCATCAACTGCTACCACTGCGAGAAGCCTGCCTGCGCCGATGCCTGTTCGCATCAGGCCATTTTCAAAGAAGACAAATACGGCGCGGTCCTGATCGATTCGGAGCGCTGCGAAGGCGAGCGCGACTGCTGGGATGCCTGTCCCTACGGCTCGATTGTCTTTGCCAACGGCAAGGACGGCGAGAAAGCGCAAAAATGCACCATGTGCATCGATCGTCTCGAGGAAGGCCTGATCCCGATCTGCGTCACCGCCTGCTCGCTGCGCGCCCTGGACTTCGGGCCGATTGAGGAGCTGAGGAAGAAGTACGGCGAGCTCGACACGTTGGACGGGCTGCCCGCCGGAGACCATACTCGACCGTCCGTCGTATTGAAGCCGCGCGATGCTAAGAAACAGCTCGTTCCTTGGGACGGGGACAGGGTGCTGGAACTGTGGCAGCAGCGAGGCCCGTTCGCCGCTCCCGAACTCCCGCCGACCTTCACGGATAAAAAGGCGGTAACCGAGCCTGCTGCGGGAATGGTTGGGAGGAACCGGCTGGTGCTCAAGCCAAAGACCGTGGAAGAGTTCATGACCGCTACGCGTGACGACGAGTAGAAATGGAGCCGAACATGGAAGCGATACAAAGACTGGCAAGCGAGTCGCGACAAAGGGTGGTGGGGAAATTAAAGGCTCTCCACTCCGGAGAAGAGACCGTCTACTCCGGTTGCGTGATCAACTGCGGCGCCGGGCACTGTCTCCTCAAGGTGCGCCGCAAGGACGGGAAGATCACCGCCATCGAGCCGGACGACCACTACAACCGGGGCGTGGGGCGGGAGGACGCCGTTCTGACCGATACGGACCTCATCAAGAACCGCCTTCAACTGCGCGGCTGCCCCATGGCGTGGATGTTTCATAAGCTCCCCATATCTCGCTACGAGCGCATCTCGTGGGATGAAGCGCTGGATTTGGTGACCTCCAAGATGGAGGAGCTGGTCGACAAGTACGGGCCGTACTCGATCACCACCGCGTACCAGCCCAGTCCCGCCCTCGAGCGGCTTTTCGCCCTGTGGGGCGCGGGGATCGAGGGGTGGGGCTGGTGCTCGAAAGACCCCGGCCGGCTCACGATGCCCTTGATGGGCGGAGTGCCCGGATGGTCCTACAATCAGACATCGAATGATACCGCCGACGTGCTCATGAACCGCAAAATGATCGTGCTAATCGGCTTCGAGCCCACGA
>JACPFH010000429.1 GCA_016183075.1 Deltaproteobacteria bacterium
CGCCAGGTTTCAACTTATCCGCTGAGCCCCAGCAGCTTCGTCGCATTGCCGCCCAATATCTTGTTCTTGTCCGCCTCCGGGACGGACAGATCGTGAATAATATCCACGGACCTTTTTAGCGGGATCGGCACCGGGGGAAAATCGCTGCCGAACACAACGTGGTCGACCCCTATGGTCTGCACGGCGCACATCACGGCAGGCGGGTGCAGGCAGACGGTGTCGAAATAGAGCTGCTGGATGTAACTTGCCGGTGGGCGGGTCAAAACGTCGGGCGCCCAAGGGCCGAAGCTCATGTCCTTTCTCAGCTCGTAACCGAAGCCGAGCCTGCCGGGAAGCATGGGGAGGGCGCCGCCCACATGAGCAGCTACGATCTTCAATTTGGGAAACTTCTCCAGGCCTCCGGTTAAGATGAAGCGGGTGAGCGAAAGCGTGGTGTCGAACGGCCTCCCGAGCATCTCAGGGAGGCGGAAGATTTCCATCTTTTCGTTACCGATCGTTGTTTTGGGTGGATGAACGAAGAGGGGAACGTCGAGATCGCTGACTAACTGGAAAAACGGTTCGGCGCGGGGTGAGTCGAGATACTCGCCATCCACGCTCGAATTGACCATTATGCCTTTGAGTCCGTATTGACGCACCGCCCGTTCGGTTTCCTTCAGAACCTCGTCGCCGCCAAACGCAATCGAGCAGGCCAACCCGAGCAGGTGCTTCGCGTACCTGGCCGTTGCTTCCGCGGCGAACTCGTTGAACTCCTTGACGATATCCATCGGCTTGGCGTTTTCGGGCGTGCGGATCCAATTGTTGCCGAAAACGGTGAGATCCACGCCGCCGCGCTGCTGCTCTTCGATGAGCCCTTCGATATTGAAAATCGCCGGTGGCGACTTCGGCGAATACCAGCTTTTCGGCGCCAGGTGCGCATGACAGTCGATCACCATCACTCTCTACCTCTCGTTTCTTCGTCAAGATATGCGTAGGAACTCAGGTTTGTCAATCCACGCAAACAGGCAACAGGCAATAGGCGGGGAATCGACGGACGACGGCAGACCGATGACGGCGGTCCCCGGTCCACGGTCGGCGGTCGTCCTTCAGGCAATAGGCAACAGGAAGTGCAAAGGAATTTGTTTCTTTCTATTGCCTCTCTACTAGTGCCTCCTGTATTCCGCCCTTGGTTATGCTAAAGGTGATTGCGACGGTGCGTACTAGAGAACAAATCGAGCGGCTCATCCGTGGGGCTCTGGGCGAGATCAAGGCGGATTTGGTCATTACGGGTGGCCATTTGGTCAACGTCTATTCGGGCGAACTGCTTTCGGGCATGGAAATTGCCGTCCTGGACGAGAGGATCTGTTATGTCGGGCCGAGCGCGGCCCACACTCGTGGCCCTCGTACCCAGCACGTCGATGCGAATGGCCTGGTGATTGCGCCGGGCTTTATCGATGCCCACACGCATATTAGCCATCTCTGCCGCCCGTACGAATACCTCGAGGCTTATATCGCTCATGGCGCAACCGCTATGATCACCACCTGCGATGAGCTTGCGTCCGTTTTTGGCTTTGAAGGGGTGAAGCTCTTTCTCGAAGAGGTGGAAAGACATCCGGCGCGTGTCTTCACCATGCTCTCCATGGCCGCGCCGCAAGATCCGCTACTGTGCAGCACCCGCTCTTTTTCACAAGCGGAAGTGGCCGAGGCTCTGGCGAACCCGGGGATGTTGGGACTGGGCGAGATCGTCTCCTGGGCGCGCAAGCTCTGCGCGATCGCCGCCGCGGGTGTTTCGTCCTGCCACGAGCCGATCAGCGAAGACGACGTGCTGCAGCGTCTGCGAGCCGGATATTGGGTTATGCTTCGCGAGGGCTCTTTCCGGCATGATCTCGAGGCCACCTTGAAGCCCTTCGTAAACGACGGCCTGAATCCCCAGCGCCTCATATTAGTGACCGACAGCATGGCTCCGGACGATATCGCTCGCAATGGTTATTTGGACTTCGTGGTCAGGCGGGCTATTAGCTTGGGGTTGCCTCCGGTTCAAGCCATCCAAGCCGTTACTTTGAATGCGGCAACCTATTGCGGGCTCGAGCGGGATATCGGGGGGATCGCCCCCGGCCGCTACGCGGATCTGGTCCTGCTCGAAGAATTCGAGAAAGTTCGGGTGCATTCCGTGTATGTCGGAGGCAAAATGGCGGCGCGGGCGGGGCGGACGCTTACGCCCGAGAATGCGATCTCTTTTCCGACCACGATGTTCCATTCTCTACGGGTTGGCTCGCCGATCAAACCGGAGACTTTCCGCATTGCATGCTCTTCGCCATCGGTGAAGATCCGCGTCATGGAACTTCTAAACTCCACCATTACGGCGGAGCGGATTCTAAAGCTTTCCCCTTCCAGCGGCGCCGTAGAGCCGGATCCGGATCAGGATCTCATGAAAGTTGCGGTCTTTGATCGGCACGGCACAACGGGGAAGACCGCGTTCGGGTTTCTCAAGGGATTGGGGGCGAGGGTTGGAGCGATCGGCACGACAAGCAACCTTGACGAGAATACTCTTCTCGTTGCCGGCAGCAGCGACAAAGACATGGCCCTATGCGCTAATGTTTTGCTCGAGAGCGGAGGAGGGATGGCTATCGCCGATCACGGGGCGATTTTAGAAAAGCTCGATTTCCCTGTCGGCGGCATCTTTTCCCTCGAGCCCTGGCCCACGGTCGGAGAGGGGTTGACGCGAATTCACCGCCGTCTCAGGGATCGGGGCTCCCGATTTCCCAAAGGTATCTATGCGGTTTGTTTTCTTACGTTCGCGACGCTCCCCGCGCTTCGGATCACCGCGCGGGGGCTAATTGCGGTAAAGGAGCGCAAGATCGTCCCGTTAATCGTGGAAGAGTGATTTAGGAAGAGCTTTTTTCGCCTGCTGCTCCGGCCGCCTCCGTGCGAAGTAACGGGAGGACTTTGCCGTCTGTTTCCTTGCGCATCGAACAATGCCCTTCCAGGATGGCGCCATCGCCGATGATCAAGCTTTGCGTCGTGACGTTGCCGAGGACAACCCCTGGCGGCTGGATCTCGATTTTTTTATCGGCCTGAACATCCGCTGTCACCTTCCCGCGAATTAGGGCGGACGTACAAGCGATCTTTCCTTTAATCGTGGCATGTTCCCCGACGTTTATGTTGCCGTGAACCAGAATCTCGCCTTCAACCTCTCCCTCGATGGTTGTGGCTCCCTCAAACAGAAGCCTTCCATTGGCTTTGGTCCCCGGACCCAGGTACGCGCCGAGATCCGACAGTTGTGCTGTGGCCAACTTGCCTAATTCCGCCATGATTCTCCCCTTGGTTTTTTAAAGCCGAGTCTAAACCGGATGGGGGGCTTTTGTCCAGAGCTACCTAGTGTCCTGGAATTAAAATTCCTTAAAGAAGTCTCCGCCTCTTCCGCGTCATGCCCGCGCAGGCGGGCATCCAGTCCGCTTCTTGCCCCTCCCCCGGATTCTCGCTTTCGCGGGAATGACGATACCTACCCTTTTTAATATAAAGCTACTTATGAACTCCTTAATAATAGTCTTAAACTGAGTCTAATAGTATCATTTTTATAATATAGGACGTCTTGTTTTAAGACTTTTTCAATATAACATTGGGGTCTTTTGCAGTAAAGTACAGCGATTTCAACTATATAGCGATGCGGCACGGATACTGCTCATAGAGTGGGTGGAGCGTGATGCGATGATGAAGACAGCGGTTCGAATCCTCGTTTTAGTCCTGGCACTCCTGGCCCTAACCCAAGTAGCTTTTGCAGGAACAGCGACGGCTCCGCTCCACGTTAGCGTCACCGTCTTGTCCAAGGGCCGCGTTTCCAGCCGGCCTGAGCTTTCGTCGGCGCGATTCGGCGCCGGTTCGAAAGCGATGGGCGAAGCGGCAACTAGCTCTGTATCGGTCAGCGGGACAAGAGGGGTCAGCTACCGGGTCTTCCTCGCAGGGCCTTCTGTCGAGGCTGGCGCCCCAGACGAGAGCCGCGGCCCTTCCCACGTTACCGTCGAGTGGTAAGGCTCTCTTTTTTCTTGTCTTCTGCATTCTTCCTGTTGCCTATTGCCTGAAGGACGACCGCCGACCGTGGAGCGGGGACCGCCGTCATCGGTCTGCCGTCGTCCGTCGATTCCCCGCCTATTGCCTACTGCCTATTACCTTCCCCCTTCTTCGCGCTCGCCTCTAATAGCCTGCTAATCACGGCCCCCAGCTCCCTGTGTGTGAACGGTTTCGCGAGGTAGTCGTCGCAGCCGCTATCGAGGCATTTCTTTCGGTCACCAGGAGCGGCTTTAGCGGTCGCGGCAAGGATCGGGATGGATCTTGTATTTGGATCGGATCGGATTCGGGAAGCGGCCTGAAATCCGTCCATTTTCGGCATAGCGATATCCATAACGATCAGGTCCGGAGATTCAGATGCTGCCAGCATAACGGCATCAAGCCCGTTTTGGGCCACCAGGACATCGTAGCCTAGCAGCTCGAGTTCCTGTTTCATCACCTCGATGGTAGCGGAGTTGTCTTCGACTAAGAGAATGCGTTTTTTCACATCGATCTCCTATCCTTGCGTAGGGAGACGCACGGTAAAGGTGGAACCTTTGCCTTCTTCACTATTCGCGTCGACCGTGCCCCCATGAGCTTCCACGATCGTCTTCACAATAAAAAGCCCCAGGCCCGTTCCCTCGACCTTGGCCGAGCCCTTCAGGCGGCGAAACTCCCCGAACAGCACCGGAAGCTCGTGCTTGGGAATGCCCATTCCGGTGTCGCTCACGCTGGCACAAACCTTGCCGTTTTCAACCCACGATCGAAGATTCACGAAGCCTCCTTTAGGCGTGAATTTGATCGCGTTGCCGACGAGATTCCAGAACACCCGATCCAATTGCATTTCATCCCCAAGCACCGGTGGCAGCTCCGCGCTCAAGTCGACCTTGAAACTGATGTCTTTTTGTCGCACCAGCGACATTTGCTGCTGACCGACTTCTCGAAGCACCATGTTGATGTCTACCGGCTTCGGCTCGAAACTGATCGCTCCCGCCTCGGCTTTGGAGGCCTCCAGAAAGCCGGTAACCAGTTTTACGATCCGCTGGCCGTTATCCTGGATACGGTCGAGCATGTCGAGCTTTTCTTTGGACAAGGTGCCTTCGAGCCCGGCCTGAACGGCTTCCGCGTACCCCATCATAACACCGAGAGGGTTCTTGATGTCGTGCGCGAGAGCCGATATCAATTGCCGTTTTATGCGCTCTGTGTGCTCGGCTTTTTCGGCTCTGCCTCTTTCGTTTCTCGCGTGTTCCGCGAGGTAGGCGTAGAGGATGGAGACGCCGAAGAGAAACGGGATGCGAAAGAGAAGATCGGGGTCGAACTGAAAGGGATTTGCGCTGGAGAACGGGTTCACCGACACGGATAGGATTGCCACGAGCAAGCAGGCGGCGACGATCTTGATCAGGTTTTCCCCGGTAGCGGTGATAAAAAGGCAGAAGAAAAAGACAAGGTAGAGATCCCACGGCCCTTCCCGATTGGTCAGGATCGCCAAGGTGATGAGGGTGGTGTCGAC
>JACPFH010000430.1 GCA_016183075.1 Deltaproteobacteria bacterium
CGTCAACCGATAGCCGAGCCGCTCAAGCGCCAACGCGGCAAAGAGACAGGATGACAGGATCGCCGTGGCATGCGGCCACTCTTTCCAGCTAACGGCGCGAATCGGCTTGCCCGTTCCGCCAAAAGCCGCCGTGAGCACGCTCAGAAACAGCAGGATCAGGGCGAGCACAATCGGCATGTATGCCGGCCCGGGCTCCCGAAAGGTTCCCAGCGGGAGAGCGCGGCTCTCCAAGATCACGCCGAGCGCAAACACGGCCAGCGCGGTTCCAGCGATCCGGTCGTAGGTCAACATGTCGGCGCGATCTCCGTTCAAGGGAGCTTAGTTCATCGGCCGCAGCCGAGAGCGCGCTCCCCGAGGGAGCCTAGGCCATCAGCGGCAGCCTGATGTCTGGACCCCCGAGGAGCTTTCGGAGAAATCCGGGCCGCGGGTGTGCAGCGATGGCATCGGGAAAAAGTCCGGTGCAATCTTATTTCAGCCGGCGCCAAAGTCAAACGAGTCGTGGCGAGAAAAGGAAGCGCCGTCCTGAGACGGCAGTTCGACGGGTACGGCTTATCCGGAGTAAAACTTTCGAACCAATTTTCTGGCGTAGTAGCGGGTGGTTCCCAATGGCAACGAGCGGCGTTTGAGGAGATCCAGGCGGATTACTTTCCAGTGGATGCTTTTCAGCAGCGCTTTGCGCTCGCCGTCATCCTCGACGTACTTCAGGAGATCTTCCAAGGTGTGGATCTCTTTGAGAAGCTCGACCTCGGCCGGCAGGACATGCGCGTTCTTGAGCATGATATAGGCGGCGCGGAGATCCTCGGGGACCCCGCTCAGATCGTCTAGCTCCAGCGACCTGCCTTTGCCCGGCAGGTTGTCGAAGGCACCGTCCCGCTGGGCCTCACGGATTCTCTCTTCGACGATCCTATGGAAATAAGGGAGAGCCATTTCTGATTCCCTTAAACTGTTGAACCGTTGAACTCTTCACCTCAACCTCCGGCCCCTTCCACTTTGATCTCCTGAATTCGCGCTTCCTCCGGCGGTCTCTCATGCCGGAACAGGTAGTAAAAGGTGATGTCGTGGGTCAATTGAAGCGCAGCGCCGATGACGAGGGGGATCGTCAGCGACAGGCTCTGCATCATGTAGGCGGAAATCGTCGGGCTCACCCCGAAGGGAACGACTCGCGCCAGGTTGGTCATTCCCGCAGCCGACCCTCGCTCCTGCGACTTCACCATCGCCATCGTGTAAGATTCGCGCAGCGGGTTGTCCATGTAGGCGAGAAAGGAGCGAGCGACCAGGATGACCCCGGCGAGGTAAAACGTCGGGGCGAAAGGGAGGATAAGATAGAGGACGGAGGCGGCCGCGTGCGAGAAGGCCATGGTTCTCACCACGCCGATGCGTCGGGCGATAAGCGGCGCCAGCAGAAAAGAGATCGCGGCGAGCAAATACGAAAGAAAGAAAAGCAGGCCGAGCGCCTTCAGCTCCACCCCGAAGCGGAGATAGAACCAGTAGGAAATCAGCGGGCTGAGCATGCCCGCTCCCAGATTATCGACGATGCCCAAAAGCGACATCTTGGTGACGAAGATTCCGGATTTCTTCGAGATGAAGCGGCGAGTTTCGCGCGGGCGAGGCTCTTCTTGGAGGCGCCGGTAGAGGAAGATGAAGGCGATGCAAAACAGGACGGTCAAGGCAAAGAGCGGCTTGTAGGAGGCGATTGCCCCCCATCCCCGGGCTTCCTGGAGATACTGCGGCACACCGCTCACCAGCGCCCCAAGAGATCCCAGCACCGAGCCGATGAAGGCCATGATGCCGAAAATCCGGTTTCTCTCTTCAGCCTTGCATTTTTCGGCGAGAAAGGCCTGCTCCACCGGGTTAAAAGGTCCTCCTCCCTGTCCGCCTCCCGCCGTGCCTCCGGCTCCAACGTTGACCAGGATTACCGCCAGGAGAATCATGGCCAGGTGCGTGGAGAAGATGTAGATGGAGGTCGAGATGATGGTCAGGACCGAGAGCGAGATGAGAATCCTCTTGCGGCCCAGGCGGTCGGAAGAAAATCCCCAAAGCGCGCTCAGGACCGCGCCGCTGATGTAGGCGACCGAGTGGACGGCGCCGATGGTGAGGGTAGAGTAACCGATGTTACTCAGATAGATCGCAAAGACCACGTTGAGGTTGGAAAAGGCGAAGGACCGTAACCCGCGGGCGAGCAAAATGATCCTTACGTCCGGACCCAGGTCGCTGATCATCGGCGGGCTCGTTCTGGTTCAACCACGAAATGGCTTCAGCCGGGTCTTTCTTTTTCCTTGAATCTCTCGCGCTCCAGGTCGAGCTCGGTTTTGAGGCCGATCGAATGCAGCGCCTCGTTTGCCTCTTCCAAGGAGGCGCAAGACCTCAGGGCTTGGGCCGGCCGTGACAGGGTATGAAAGACAACGCCGGGCGACATGAAGAACGTAAGCGTGGTCAGGGGAGTGAGTTTGACTCTCCTCCTGTCCTGGCGGATTCTCTTCTCTCCCCAGGCGCCGCGCGCGCATTCCACCGGTATGGCGCTGGCTTCGGTGGGCACTTTTTGAACGACCTGCTCTAGCTCCGAGACCGTCTTGTTTGTCAGGCCCCAGGCGCCGAGCAAGCCTCCGGCTTGCGCTACCTTATACAGGGCGATTTCGATCTCCTCGGTGGTCATCTCCCCGTCGCTGCCGTAACCGAAGACGGCCCACAGAACCCGTTCTCCTCGCCGTTCGAGTTCGGCGTAGGCCGCGAGCATGATCGAGTCCGCCAACGGGCTGCGCAGCCCCGGCTCATCGCCTTGCGCCAGGGAATCGCCTCCCACGTCTACGCCCACAAGCAAATCGGTCTGAAACTCTTTCCGGGCCGCCGCCAATCCGTCGACCACGCCATCCACTCCCCCGTGGATGTCGATGAGAAGGATGTCGCCGCCGATAATCTCGGCCATTTTGGATTCGGCAAAGGGGACGCCGGTAAATGTCCGGCTTTTCGGATTGGCTAACCAGGCGTATGGGTGAAGAGGGCGAACCTCTTCGACTTCGCTCAGGGAGCGGGGACCGGGAACCGGGTCGAAGACCGAGCGCTCCCAGGACAGGCCGCCGAGGCGAAACTCGAGACCGCAAAACTCAAGGAAACGCGCCACGGCCAGGGCTCCGACCACGTCGCCCCCTCCGCCGACCCCGATCACCAGGGCCCGAGCGGAAGAGCGAACTAACTGTTCGAGGGAAACCTGCGCTTTCATCTGCCAGGATGGAAACGCCGGGGAGATATTCGCTCGCTCGGCTTCGTAATAAGAACGCTCCGACGTAAAGATGTCGATGGACCAATGTAGTGCTACATGCGGCGGATGGCAAGCGCAAAGAGCCCGCCGCTTGCCTCCCTTGTCGTGAGCATCGTTTGCATCCGCGTCCGTTTTCCGTTAGTTTCTCGGGAAGTCCTGTGTTAGCGGCTGCCAATCCATTCCCGCCGCAGGCGCCGCAATAAATACGGAGGTGACTTTTTGTATTTAGGCGCGGATTCTCCCGCGGGTAAGGTGCATCCCAGTGTGGTAGACGAGCTCCGGGGCGAAAAGCCTGCAGAGCAAATACTCCCGCAAACCGATATCGTGAAAAAGAAACCGGTGGCCTTTGCCGCTCTTCATCACCACGACTACCGGGCGTATTTCATCGCCACGATGCTCTCGATGATGGCGGACAACATCGAGCACGTCATCACCTACTGGGTTCTCTTCCAACTCTTTCAGTCCCCGGTTTTAGGCGGCTTCGCCGTGATCAGTCACTGGACTCCCTTTCTCCTCTTCTCGGTCTACTTCGGGGCGTTGGCGGACCGCCACGATTGCCGCAAGGTGATTCAGACGGCCCAGATCATGTTCATCGGGGTTTCGCTCGGCTGGGGGATATTATTTTTCACCGGAACCATCCAGCTCTGGCACGCCTGCGTCCTGCTGGTCATTCACGGCATGGCAGGGGTCCTTTGGGGCCCTGCCAGCCAACTGCTGATCCACGACATTGTCGGGTCGGAGCATCTTCAGAGCGCCGTTCGGCTCAACGCGACGAGTCGCCAGTTGGGAATACTGCTCGGGCCAGCCGTAGGCGGGGGCCTCATGCTTGCCTTCGGCCCCTCGGTGGGACTCTTTATCAACACGTTGATCTACCTTCCTCTCACTCTCTGGCTGCTTACGGTTCCCTATACGGGCCGGAGCCGCCAGGGCGCTTCCCAGGCGAGGAGAAGAGCGCTTGGTCTCAAGGAAGTGGTGGCTCTGGTCCGGGAAGTCTCCACAAACCGCGCCATCGTGTCCATGGTTGCGCTTGCCGGTTTCTCCTCTCTCTTTGTCGGCAACGCATTTCAGGCGCAGATGCCCGAATACGCCCACGATCTGGGCACGGACAAAGAGGGCTTCGCTTACAGTGCCCTGCTCGCCGCGAACGCGGCCGGCGCAGTCGTCGGGGGTCTTCTGCTGGAAGGACGGGGGCTGCTTCAGCCGCGGGCGCGCACGGCGATCATTACCGCGGCTCTCTGGTGCGTAACGATTGCTGCGTTCGCCGTGTCGACTTCCTACTCGCTGTCACTCTTCCTTTTGTTTCTGGCGGGCGTTTTCAATCTCACCTTTTACTCGATGGCGCAGACTCTCGTCCAGCTCATGGCGCCGCCGGAGCTTCGCGGCCGGCTGATCGGCTTTTTCAACATGTCCAGCAACGGCTTGCGGGCGTTCAGCGGGGTTACGGTCGGGGTGCTCGGGGGCCTCGTCGGCGTGCATTGGTCTTTGGGGTTGAGCGCGACCGCGCTGTTTGCCGTTACCATCACCCTACTTGGCCTGGCATTGCCCGGAAGGGTGGACCAAAAGTGGCGCTAGCGCGACGATCGTGAAACCGCTTGCTTATCTTACGGCCGTGACCTCGATCTCGATGAGTTTTCCCGCAGCCGAATAGCCATCCACGAAACCGTACTCCATCTGAGGAACGGAGGCCCCCACGGCTTTTTGAAAAGCGGCTTTGAGCGTTTCGAGCTTCTGGCTCCGGTGGAGAAAAAAAGAAACTTTGACTGCTTTTTCCCACGAACTCCCGGCGTCGGCCAGGGAAGCTGAGATGCGCGTTAAGATCTCCGCTACCTGGTCGGGGAGAGTCGGGAGGGTCGAAGTTACTCCGGAAAGGAAAACAACGCCGTCGTAGACGAGATATCGCAGCGGAACGATCGGAGGATCATACTCTTTCAGGGTCTTCTCGAATCCAGGTCCGGAAGGTCTCATGGCGAGTAAGTCCAGGGCTACGCGGGCATCCGAGTCGAAGTGAACGGGCGCCACGTAACTTGAACTCACGGATCTGGCCTTTCCCGAGAGGATTTTAACGCGCTCCTCGCTCCCCAAGGTTCGGCTTTCGGTGTCCCGTCCCCACAGCCGCGTTCGGACCGTATGGTCCAGGGTGATACCCATTTCCTTTAGTTCATGGCCGAAACGGGAGAAAATCTCGGTTGCCTCCGCGCGCGGCGAAGGGCCTCCTTTCCCTTCCGTCAAAAGCTCGACGAACTCTCTGCCCAGCCACTGGAAAAGCGTCTTGCGCATCTGACAGGTTGCGGAAAAACTCTCCGTTCACCCTTCGACGGGCTCAGGGCGAACGGACGATGCCTTGAAATCATTGAGTATTTTCCGTTCATGCTGAGCTTGTCGAAGC
>JACPFH010000394.1 GCA_016183075.1 Deltaproteobacteria bacterium
GAGGGGGTGCTGGGCCCGGGTGCCGCCAACAATTCCACTCTGGGCGGGGCGTTGATCCCCACGGTTGCCTTCGGAGTACCTGGAAGCGTCGTAATGGCCGTCTTGCTCGGAGCCTTCATCATCCAAGTACTGGTGCCGGGCCCGCCCATGTTGATTCCCGAGAGCCAGGGCGGCCACCTCACCCTCACCTTCTCTCTTGTGTGGATTGTCGTGGTCTCGAACATCATCACGGTCGCCATCTGCTTCCTCTTCCTCAACCAACTAGCGAAGATCACTATGGTCAGGGCCAGTTTGGTTATCCCGTTCGTCCTCCTTCTCGTCTACCTGGGCGGCTTTGCCGAAAACAATGCGTTTGGAGACCTCATTGTGGTTTTGGCCTTCGGTGCATTGGGATGGATCATGGCGCAGTTGGGATGGCCACGGCCTCCTTTGATCCTGGGCTTGGTTCTGGGGCGCTTGGCTGAGAACAGTCTTTTCCTCACCACCGACAATTATGGCCTGTCCTGGCTCGGGTTTCCCAGCGTCCTTTTTCTTTTCGCGCTCATTTTGGCTGGGACCTTTTACCCTCTATTGAAGTGGTGGCTGAAACAAAAAAGCGAACCGATCGCTGAGTTGCGAGTCGCAGAAAGTTTCACAAAACAAAACGTGCCGGTGTTGATATCGGAGTTAATGTTCTCTTTTTCTGTTATTGCTCTCATGGCCTGGGCCCTATGGGAGGCTCGCAATTGGGGATTCCGTCCCAGCCTGTTTCCTTGGACCATAGGTTTTCCAGGTTTAGGTCTGGGCATCGTTCAGTTGTTCCTCGACCTGCGCCGGTTGCTGAAGGCCAAGGTAGGGGCACGGCGCGCCGTGCCCCTAGCCCGCAGGCCGCCTGAGGAAGCCCGGGCTATGAAACAGACAGCGGCAATCTCCGGCTGGATCATCGGCTATTTTTTGGCTATATGGCTCCTCGGCTTTTCCCTAGCTATTCCCCTGACGACCCTGCTCTATCTCAGGATCGCCGGAAAAGAGCGATGGCCGACTACGATTGTCGCCACCGTGCTCGCTTGGGCCTCATTCTACGCGCTGTTTGTTTACGCCCTTCACGTCCCGTTTCCACGCGGGCTAATGCTTAAATCGCTGGGGCTGTAAACCGCCCGATTTCCTGAGCGCGCCCGGCTCTCGCTCCGCTACCGGCTGGTGATAACCAGAACGCCGGCTACCATCAGGGCCGCTCCGAGAACGATCCGCAATGTGACCTTTTCCACCTGTCTCAAGAACAGGCTGCTGAACAGCACCGTGAAGAGCGGCGTGGTGTTAAGGAGCGGAACCATTGCCGATACATCCCCGCGGCTTAGAGCCGTGAAATTTAGAAGCTGCGCCAAAGCGGACACAACCGCGCCGCTGCCGAAAAAGGGCCAACTTTCCCGCTCGATGCGGATGCGGCTCATCGTTCCGGTGGCGAGCAAGAAAAGAAACAATAGCATCAGGGAGGTCAACGTGCTGACGGCGGTTCCGACGAAGGGATCGGGAAGAATGAGCAACCCAGCCTTACGCAGGTTCTGCGAACGAGACCAGCGCAGCGCCCAGCGGAAATTGCATATCGAGAAATCGCCACTTGGCCTCGCCGCTTCGCCGCCAAGATATGAGCCATACGCTAGCCACAATGAGAACCGTCCCGCTATAAACCAGAAAACCGGGCCGCTCTCCCAAGAAGACCACCGCGATCGCGGCCGAAAACAGAGGCTCCACTCCCCGCAGCGGCCCCGCGCGGGACGCTCCTAAGCGCGTAAGGCCGATATAAAAGAGAATCCGCGCGATGAGCGGTTGCAAACAGCCGCCCAATAAAAAGTAAACCGTGGCCCGCGACCAGAGCAGATCGAGCGAGGAAAATAAAAGGAGGTACAACCACAGGCAAGAAGCCGATACGGCGTAGCTCAAGAACGCCGCGGCCAGGATATTCGACCGCCGCGCTCCCAGACGCACCAAAACGGAATCGGCCGCCCACCCCGATGCGGAAAGAATAGCGATGACCTCAGGCCACATCCAGCTTGGTCTCTAGGTGTCTCCCGCCCACGAGCCATCGGCCGCTTCGCGCCAGCGAGTGCGGATCTCTTCAAAAAGTTCCTTTGGCAGCGGGCCGGCAGCCAGGGCAGCGGCGTTTTGCTGGATTCTTTCCGGCTTCGTGGTGCCGACGATGGCGGTATGGACCCCCGGCACGCTTAACGTGAAGCGAAGCGCGATCGCGACAGACTCTTTGAGATCCAGGCGCAAGAAATCGTATTTCAGTTTTTGCAGCCGCTCCCAGTACGGGTAGGCATAGGAATCCCCCGGACGCCTGTTGGCGTTCCTCCAGGCAACGTTGGCGAGGGGGCGTTTGGCAATCACGCCCATGTTGCGCTCACGAGCTAGGGACAGGGTCAAATCCAGCGCCTCCTGATCGGCGATGTTCACCGAGGTCTGCAGCGTGTCGAAGGCACCGCACTGGACAGCACAGAGGGCGGCCTCCCCGTCGCCGCTGTAGCCGATATAGCGCGTCAGGCCGCGCTCGCGCGCGCGCCGCAGGGCCTCAACGACCTCGCCTTTACGCAGCTCGGCCTCAGAGCAGCTATGGAGCTGGAGTAAATCGATGCAACCTGTTTGCAAACGGCTGAGGCTTCGCTCGATCGTCTTCAGGATCGATGCCGCCCGCCAATCCCCGACTCCCCAACCGCGCGGGTGCCCGCACTTTGTAAACAGGTAACAGTCCTTGCGCCGCCCGGCCACCGCCTGCCCGATCAGCTCCTCACTGTTAATGTAGCACTCTGCGGTGTCGATCACATTGACCCCGATGTCGAGCGCGCCGTTGAGCATTCGCTTGACGACGGCTGTAGAGACGCCCTCGTAGCCGATTTCGGAGCCGCCGAAACCCAGAGCGCTCACTTCCATATCTGTCTTGCCGAGCCTGCGCCTCTCCACGTTCCATATCCCCAGAAGGGCTTCTTGCAAGCAGCCGCGTCCAAGCGCCCGACATCAGCGCGGGGCGCGATCTCGAATCCGCCAGAGATAGACCGTGCGAGAAAAACCCCCTGGGTCCTTGACCTGTTCGACCCTGTCCGCCTTCCAATCCTCCATGTCAAAGGCATGGGAGACGATGCGGGCGCCGGGTCGCAGCTCCTTTTGAACCTTCGGCCTGAGCTGCATGTTGACGCTGGGAAGGAGGTACATGGTAAGCACCGTCGCCGGCGAAAGATCCACGGTGAGGATATCCTGCTGGCGGATCTCCGCGAGATGCTCGAGACCGGCCTTCCTGATATTCTCGCGCGACTCCTTGATCAGGTCGGGATCGATTTCAAAGCCAACCGCCCTGACGCCGTATTTGCGCGCCGCCGTGATCACGATGCGGCCGTCGCCGGAGCCCAGGTCATAGACCACGTCTCCTTTCTTGACCTCCGCCAGCTCCAACATTCGGTCCACCACCCCCTGCGGCGTGGGCACGAAGGGAACGATTTTCTTTGTTTCCCAATCCTTTTCCTGAGCATAGGTAACCACCCGGCGACCGTCACGCGCCGGATCGAGAACCGGCCAGGCGGTAACCAAAAACGCAAAAAGCCCGGTTAGCAAAAACCACCGCAACTTTGCCATTGTGTTTTACCTCCGTTTGTTTCGCATACAGCGGAAGGTCAAAGGGCGAAGTGCATCTTCATGAACTATTATCCATAAACCCGGGAAAAGTCACGACCTACTGCGGACCGATGGGGCGACCGAGGGGAGCGCGAGCGAGGCTGCGGACGTCCGATCACAGGCGCTACAGATCATGGCAGGAACCCATCGGCCGCAGCGGAGAGCGCGCTCCCCGAGGGAGCTTAAGCCGTCGGCCGCGGCCCGATGGCCCAGCCCCCCAAGGAGCTTTCGCGGGAATCCGGGCTAG
>JACPFH010000395.1 GCA_016183075.1 Deltaproteobacteria bacterium
GTTTCCTGATGCTTCTGTTCTTTGTTAGGTCGGGCAATCCCTGGTTGCTCTATCTGGCTTCGGGACTTATCGGCTTTTTCGGTCGCGGCACGGATCCGGCAGTGCGCACCCTCCTGGCCAACTGCTACGGTGTCCGTTCTCTCGGGACGTTGGTGGGCATGGTGCTCATGATTCACCAACTGGGCTCGGCGTTCTGGATCTTCATGGGCGGCTATCTGTACCAGCACACGGGAACTTACGCCGGTTTCTTGATTACCAGCATGGTCATGCTTGTCGCGGCATCGGTCATCAGTTGCTACATCCGCGAGCGGCGCTGCTACCCGGTGCCGGAACAAGATCTGTCGCCGGTGCGCGTCGGGTGAAGACTCCGTAAGTTTTTTCGACTGCGGACAACGCGTGTGGAGAGGAACGTGATCCGCCGGTGTGCGGAAGCGGATTTTGACACCGTCTACGCCATCATCAACGAAGCTGCCGAAGCATACAAAGGAGTCATTCCAGCGGATTGTTGGAAGGAGCCCTACATGCCGCAAGAGGAGCTTCGGCGTGAGATTGAGGAGGGAGTGGTATTTTGGGGCTACGAAGAGGGCGGCCAGTTAATCGGCGTCATGGGTATCCAGCCTGTTCAGGACGTGGCGTTGATCAGGCACGCTTACGTCCGCAAGGCCAAGTGGCGTCAAGGTGTCGGCACGAAGCTCCTGACCCACCTGCGAGCTTTGACGAACCGGCCGGTTCTTGTCGGCACGTGGAAAGATGCATCATGGGCCGTCCGCTTTTATCAAAAGCACGGCTTTCACTTGGTCTCGGCCGAAGAGAAAGATCGGTTACCGAAGAAAAATGGTTTGCCGCTAAGCGATGATTCCTCCCCCTAGGAGCTTCGTCCCAAGGTAGAAAACGGCGGATTGGCCAGGGGCGACGCCGCGCTGGGGGACTTGAAACCGGACTCGCACCCGCCCGTTCTCCTTGGTTACGAGCGCGGGAACTCTCGACTGGCGGTAGCGAATGCGCAGCTCGCACGGTCCGTCATCGACATCGGCCAGCCAATTGAGATCGTTAACGAAGATCTCCTTCTTATAAAGGATGGGGTCCTCAGGACCTATCCCCACCACCAGCGTATTGGTTCGCGTATCTTTCTCGGCAACATAGTAGGGTATTCCGCCCCCGATACCGAGGCCGTGGCGCTGGCCTATAGTGTAAAACCAGGCCCCGTCGTGCTTCCCGACGATCTCGCCTTGGGAGGTGACAATGACTCCTTCCCGCCCCGGCAGATAGCCGCGCAAGAAATAACCGAAATCGACCTTCCCGATAAAGCAAAGCCCCTGGGAATCTTTTTTCTCGGCTGTAGACAGCTTCAATCGCCCCGCAACGGCCCTCACCCGAGCCTTCGTGTAGCCACCCAATGGAAAAAGGCAGCGTTTGAGCTTGTGTTTCGCCAAGGGCCAGAGGAAATACGATTGATCTTTCAATGAATCGTTACCTTCGTGGATGTGAGTTTCGCCATCTTCGAACCTCAGCCTCGCGTAATGACCTGTAGCGAAGTAATCAGCGCCAAGGCCAACGGCTTGTTCCAGCGCCACGCCGAATTTGATCTCCCGGTTGCACATGCTATCGGGGTTAGGGGTTTGCCCTGCGGCGTATTCGCGAACCATGTAATCAAAAACGTGCTTTTTGTATGCTTCGCGAAGGTCGAATGTTAAAAAGGGAATCCCCAGGTCGAGAGCTACTCGTAGAGCATCACGGCGTTCATCACCCTGCTCGCATCCATCCCAACAGACGATGTGGACTCCAACCACCTCGAGCCCTGATTCCTTTAGCAGCGCGGCGGCGACGGAAGAGTCCACGCCGCCTGAAAGCGCGACGAATACCGTTTTCATGGTCTCTCGTAATCTCTAAACGGAGAAGGAGCCACTTCGATACCGGAAAAGAAACGCTTTTAGACTAACATGGCCGGGCGCGTATATAAACCGCCGGATTCCCTTATTTGGCACGTTATTTGCCACGCTATGGAGGGTTGGACCGCGCGCAAGCAAAGCCTCGGCATCAGAACAGGGCAAACTCGGCGTATGCGCGAGCGTAAAAAATGGCCAAGTCCCAAGGCTCGTCTTTAACTTCGGCTTTGGAAAAACCGGCCGGACATCCGGGGAGGTTTGTCCTCATGGTCACCGGCTTCGGCTCATTCATGACCGCCCTGGATAGCGGCGCCACTTTTCTCGTGATTCCGCTGGTGCAGCAAGACCTGGTGACCACTGTGGCCGGCGTGCAGTGGATTGCCCTGGCCTACCTCCTTGCCGTCAGCGGTCTGTTGTTGCCGTTCGGGCGGCTCGGGGATTTCTGGGGATTGCGCCGAGTCTTTCTCGCCGGCATTTCGGTTTTCAGCCTGGCTTCCATTCTGTGCGCTCTCGCTCCTGCGATCGGCCACCTCATTCTATTTCGCGTTTTTGAAGCCGTGGGTGCGGCGATGACGGTCGCCGCCGCCCCCGCCCTGTTGACGCAGAGCTTCCCATCGGAGCAGCGCGGCCGGGTCCTGGGCTTGCAACTTACGCTGACCTATATGGGGCTGGTCACGGGCCCGTTCGTTGGCGGATTCGTAGCCGGCTGGTGGAGCTGGCGAGGCGTTTTCTGGATCAATGGTCTCGTTGGCCTTCCGATCTTTTTCTTCGCTTTCCGCGTTCTCCCTGGCGTTGCGGGCTCGTTCCGGGGGCGATTTGATTTTCTGGGGGCTGTGGTCCTGGTATTGGCCGTGTTACTGTCGATGATAGGTGTAACGGGCGCCGGCGAGTTGAGCGTCGTTCCGCGCTGGAGGGCGATTGTCCGCGGGGTGATTGTAATCGCCGGTCTACTTTTGGGCTTTGTCTTCGCCCTCCGAGAGCGCAGGCTCGAGCGGGCGAAGCTGCAGCCGCTGCTTTCGCTGCGGCTTTTTGGCAGCAAGGCTTTTTCGGTGAGCGTGGCGATTGCCCTTGTCGGTTACACGTGTGAATTTTTTGTCGCCTTCTTGATGCCTTTCTACATCATCCAGATCATCGGATTATCTCCTGCCCAAGCGGGCCTTCTCTTTATGGCGAAGTCGATAATAATGATGGTGGTTGCGCCCTGGGCGGGAGCCCTCTCGGATCGGCGGGGGCCGGGGTTCCTGAGCATGGCGGCCATGCTCTCCTATGCCGGTGCGTTCCTGTTTCAGTCGCGGCTCTCCGACTCTGCCGGGGTGGCAGAGGTTGCTCTTCTTCTCATGCTCAGCGGCCTGGCTGCCGGGCTGTTTGTTTCTCCGAACAACAGCGCCATGATCGGCGCAGCGCCTGCGCAGATGCGGGGGGCAGCTTCGGCTATGGTCGGCCTCGTGCGCAACTTCGGCATGGTCTTCGGAACCGCTTTCTCCGGCGCGCTTCTGGCGCTGAGGCCGGACAGCTTGCTTTCAGGTTTTCACCTTGCCATGGCTGTAGGAGTAATCGTCGCTCTCGGGGGACTGGCGCTGGGAGCCTTGCAAGCCTCCAGAGCCGGCCGTTAAGCGGTCGAGGACGCTGGTATGAAGGTCATGGGGTCGGTCGGTGTTTCCTTGATCCTTGTGGGCGAGCTTTTGAGCTTCGTCCATATCCTCCCGTGGTCGCAGTTTGTCTTTCCGCTTTTTTGGTACGGCTACATTCTTCTCGTCGACGCCTTGAATCAGCGGCTTACAGGCCGCTCTCCGCTGCGCGAGCGCAAGGCCGAGTTTGCCTCGATGCTTCCGGTATCGGCTTTCTACTGGTACCTTTTCGAGTGGTACAACCTCGTCATCCAAAATTGGGTGTACATCAATACTCCGCCCGAGGTATGGCTGGCGACGACGATGAAGATCGTTTCTTTTGCTACGGTCATCCCTGCGGTCTGCGAGACCGCCGAACTCATGGAAGGCTTCGCGAAGAAACGAGAAGGCTTCAAGGTGCGACCGCTCCTTCCCGCTCATTGGCATCTTTTTGTTTTTGTCTTGGGGCTTCTCTTGTCTTTATTGCCGCTGCTTTTGCCCAGATTCTTTTTCTGGTCCGTGTGGCTCGGCCTCTTCCTTGTCATCGAACCGATCAATGACCGGCTGGGCCGGCCTTCCATCCTGAATGACTGGCGCGGAGGGAATCTTCGGCGGGCCGTTTTATGGCTTCTGGCCGGTTATGTCTGCGGCTTTTTCTGGGAATTCTGGAACTATTGGGCCTACACGAAGTGGATCTACACGGTTCCCATCCCTGACATGCCTCATATTTTCGAGATGCCCATCTTGGGATTTTTTGGCTTCGGCCCGTTTGGTCTTGAAACCTTCGCTTTCTGGACGCTGCTTTGGGGAGCTAAAGATGCAAAGGGCTAAAGGTCATCGAATTCAGGAAGACTATTTACTCTTTGGGCTTGACCGCCAGGGAGCCGTTTCCGTTCTGGATTACCTCGGCCCTGCCTCCGACCATGCCCTCGATGCCCGTCGCGGCGTTCCTCGAAGCACGTCGCCGCCATCCGTCCTGGGGCGGCAAGAAGCTCCTCACAATCGTGCACAAGCGCCACCCCCGTTGGGATCTGCCGTGCCGCTCCACCGTCTGCGACATCTTGAGCCGCCACGGTATGGTGCCCAAGTCACGCCAGCGCCGGCGTATCGGCCACCCTGGCAAGCCCGGCAGCTTGATCCTCGTACCCAACGACGTGTGGAGCGCCGACTTCAAAGGGCAGTTCAAGACCGGCGATGGTATTTACTGTTATCCACTGACCGTCACCGATGGCTTCAGTCGTTATCTTCTGGGTTGCCAGGCATTGTATTCCACGGCCGTAGCCGGGGCAAAACCCGTGTTCAGCCGGCTGTTCCAGCAATACGGCCTGCCCAAACGGATCCGCACCGATAACGGCGTGCCCTTTGCCACCAACGCCCTCGCACGGCTCTCGGCGCTCTCGGCTTGGTGGGTACGCCTCGGCGTGTTGCCGGAACTTATCGAGCCCGGTAAACCCCAGCAGAACGGTCGCCATGAACGCATGCACAGAACCCTCAAAGCCGAGGCAACCCGACCGGCGGCGGGAAGCCTTGCTGCCCAACAGCGAAAGTTCAACCGCTTCCGTACCGAATACAACGAAGAGCGCCCGCACGAGGCCCTCGATCAGCAAACCCCGGCTTCCGTCTATGAGCCGTCTCCACGGGAAATGCCTACGAAACTTCCGCCACTCCAATACCCCGATCGCTTCGAGGTCCGTTACGTCAGTGCCAATGGCGGCATCCGCTGGAACTCGGACTGGGTCAATGTCTCCACCGTCTGCGCCGGGGAGTACGTGGGCTTGGAAGAAATCGACGATGGCATCTGGAACGTCTACTTCGGCCCGCTTAAACTCGGCCGGCTACATGAACGACACATGCGTATCGAAGATGAATATGGCAGACTGAAACGCCTTAAGATGTAACCCATGTCCCCGGACTTTTTTGTTACCTATCTCCCCGACCGGTCAGCGTGTGACATTTCCTCACCGAGCCCTCTAGCTCGACTTCCACAATAAGAAGGTCGAGATCATGGAATTTCAAGGACTTAGGTCTTCAGGTCGCCACTACATTTGGGGTCCCTGGAGGTGGCCGGAGTCGCTCGGGCACACTGAGGCCGAGGCGTTGTAGGAGCAACTCCTGCTCGCGGTCAGGTCGCACCACGCAGCGAAGCCTAAGCTCGCGCTTGGAGCCATCATCCAGCGGCAAGACGATATCGGCCGCATGAATGCGTGAAAGCTCGGTGAGGATGGTGCGGGGCGAATGGCCGAGCCCTGCACGCGACTGCCACTGTTGGAGCGTCTTCCATAGCACATAAGCGAGAAAGCAGATCAGAATGTGCGCCTTGATGCGGCCTTGTTTGTGATGCCAGATCGGACGGATGCAGAGATCGGATTTCTGGATACGGAAGGCGGCCTCGGCTTCGGTGAGTTGAATATAGGTCTTCCACAGTTGCTCGTCGGTCCAGTCGTGAATGTTGCTGCGTAGAATGTAGGTGCCTTCCGTGAGCCTAGCCCAGTCCTCCCACTGCGGGCGTGTGCTCCACTTGAGCTTAACTCCCGCTGGATTGGTCTTATCTTCTGTCAGCGAGATCGAGTAGCGCGCCGAGGCGCGGGAGTTTCGCTCCAAGAGCCGCCCGATCTGGCGTTCCAGCACGCCACGGTCTAGTTGAGTTTGGCTCTTCTCGATGCGTCGGCCAAGGGAGTGAAGCCCTTCTTCGATACGCTTGGAGAACCGTTCATGTATCGCCTTCTCTTTTTCGCTGCGACTGGCCGAGCGACACAAAAGGAAGATTTCCCTCCCCTCGGGTCCGGGGCAGATTTTGACTTCGATGTCCTCGCGGATCTGGCGCCAATCAGTTTTATCAGCGATTTGCTTGGCAAAGCGGCCAAGCTCTGCGCGCGCGGTCCCGATCACATAGCGCCGCCCCGTTGAGTTAAGCCAAGCAATGTTCTCAGCGCTCGCCATGCCCCGGTCCATCACCCACACCCGGTTCACTTTGCCAAACCGATCCTCCATGCTCTCGACAACCTGTTGGACGGTGCTGACATCGGTGGTGTTGCCAGAAAAGATCTCGTAGCCCAGCGGCATGCCTTCCCGGCTCACCACCAGCGCAATATTTACCTGCACGCAATCGGGCCGATGGTCGCGACTGTAACCGCGCTTGGCGATGGCCGGATCAGCGATCCCTTCGAAGTAGGTGCTCGTCACATCATAGAGCAATAGATCGTAGTCCAGAGAAAAAAGCTCTCCCAAACGCTTGACCAGGTGCTTCTCAATGGCCTGTTTGTGCGGCAACAATCGGTCCAATGCTCGATAGAGCCGCTCATCGTAGATGTCTTCAGTTGAAACCCCGAGCAGGTCTTCCAGTGCCGTCATACGATACCAGCTCTCGGCCACGTGCAGCTCGCTTGAAGGCTCGCACAAACGCCCAATCACCAAAATAGCTACCACCTCGGCCCACCTCACCGTCTCGCGCTTCGATGCCAAAAGCGTTTCGCATTGCTCATCAAGCTTTAACGCCCGCCACAAAAGCCACCCCAGCCACACTGCCCCAAAACTTCGCGAGCGCTCCAGCCGTACGCGATCCAGCTTGACTGCCACCGAGCCGGTTGGCTCACGACGATCGAATAGTTGCCCCTGGCAATGTTCCCACGCACGCCCTGCAACACTTCGCGCCAGCGCCTCAGCCCGTGCCCGGCCTTCCGCATCCAATTCCCCCAACTGCGCCACGGTCTGTTGCACAACCTGGCGACCGCGTCTGACGGAGCGAACCAACTGCCAGTAAACATGGGTCTTGCCGTCTTTGCGCCGTCTCGTGTGTCGCAAGTACACTGACGCACATTCTCACGAAATCCCGATAGCTGACAAGATACTTGGTCGCCACTACATGCGGTTTCCGCTCTCTCGACGCCTCAAAAGACCCGGCGCCTGAACAACAGCAATCGATTTTCCAATGACTTACTGCTGAAGTGCCGACACCACGGTGGGGCGAAAAATTTTTCTGAGTGGCACTATTGTGGAAGTTGGGCTAGAGGCAAATAGCGATCGGAAACTAGGAGGACTTACGTCACCGAGCGCTTTTGATTCAGATCGCGTGTTCTTTTGACACCGTATATAACAAG
>JACPFH010000396.1 GCA_016183075.1 Deltaproteobacteria bacterium
AACTACTACGTGCTCAACGGTCGCAAGCATTTTATCTCCAACAGTCCCGTGGCCAAGCTCTTGGTGGTAACCGCGCGGACAGACATGACCAAGGGCGGCGACGCAGGGTGCAGCAACTTCCTGGTTCCCACGGACACGCCGGGCTTCAGGGTGGCTTCCGTCCACGACAAGGTGGGCTTCCGCATCTACCTTCAGGGAGAGCTCGACTTCGATAACGTAAAGGTGCCGGTGGAAAACCTGTTGGGAGGCAAGGAAGGGAGGTCTGGTGCGGAGGGCGTTGCGAGCAAAGTGGAGCTGGCTGCCCATGCGATGACTCTAAGCCGCGCTGCGCTTGACGCGGCTATGAAGTACGCGAACGAAAGGATCCAGGGAGGCAGGCCGATCATCCAGCATCAAGCTGTGGCCATGATGATTGCCGAGATGTACCAGATCCTTCAAGCTGGCAGAACCATGCTCTGGCGCCTGGCCTGGATGGGGGATACGAATCAGGTTGATCCTGCATTCATGCATTCAACCAAGGTCTTTTGCACGGAAGCCGCGCTCAAGATTTGTCTTACGGCCATGGAGGTTTTTGGCGGAAGCGGGGTGATGCGGGAGCTTTCGGCGCAGAAGTTTGTGCGCGACGCGATGGTGTTCCAGCACATGGACGGCACCCAGCAGGTCAATCGCATCAAGATCGGGAGAATTCTGGAACATCGGTCTAAGGAGGGGAGACTCTCAAGGTAAATAAAGGGCGCGCCTGTTCAACCATCTGTTTGTCGGCACGGGCGGGTTGACAGATGTATTGGTGTGTTTACCAGGAGGCAAACTATGGAACCTTTGCGACTGCGTGCGGCGAATATCGGTGCGTTTCTTGCGTTACTACTCTTGGCTCCCCCGGCAATCGGCGCTCCTGTAGACGATCTGGTAGCGGCGGCAAAGAAAGAGGGAGTTATCGAGTTCTATGCCCCGTCCACGCTAACCCCGCAAGGAGCGCAGGCGCTTGGTGAGGCCTTCAACAAGAGGCATGGCCTTAGCGTCAAGCTGAATTATCACTCATCAGGAGGCATGACCCGCGATGTGGGGAGACTGGCGAGCCTTGCGGCGGCCGGTCAGCCTCCGGATTGGGACGTGATGGTGGTTCATGACGCCGGCCATTCTACGCTGTGGCTCCGAAAACTTCACAAGCCGTTCGACTACAGAAAACTGGGTATCGACCCGCGCGTAATCAATTTCGACAATGGCACGGTCGTAATTGCGAACCAGTTCGCACTGCAGGCCTATAACAGCAAAGTTTTGCCTGCGCAGGACGTGCCCAAAAGGTGGGAGGATCTTCTCGATCCCAAGTGGAAAGGTGGCAAGCTTGGCATGGGTACGGCGACGCACCATCTTGCCCGGCTGGCGACTGTGTGGGGCGAAGAGAAGACGACGGAATACGTGAAGGCTTTGGCCGGCCAGAAGCCTTCGCTGGGCAGGCTGGCGGAGATTTATACCCGTCTGCTGTTGGGGGAGATCCTGGTTGCTATCACGCAGCTCGATGAATTCATCCACCGCGCGAAAGTGACCGGCGCGCCGATAGTCTTTGCGGAAGGAGTGCAACCGGTGATAGCGCCGGGTGTAAACGCGGGCGTGCTTAAGGGTGCTCGTCATGCGAATGCAGGGCACCTGTTCACAGCTTTTCTTACGACCCCCGAGGCGCAGGAGATCTGGGAAAAATACCAAGGTCAGACTTCGGCCTTCGTTCCCGGAACAAAATCTTACAAGTACGCCCAGGGGAAGAAGGTTTTGTTCATGACCCAAGACCAGGCGGAGATGGTCGACCGGCTCACTGCGGAGTACGGCAAGATCTTTGGCTTCACAAAATAATTTCGTAATAAAACGCGCACGGTTGGCCTTCGCGTTAGGAGGTAATGGATGAAAGGATTTCGATCGTTGGTAGCGACGATTTCGGTCCTCTTGGCCGTCCTAGTATCCGCGCAACAAGTATCGCCTGCCCCTCTGGACGAGCTGGTTGGAGCGGCGGGGAAAGAGGGGATTCTCGACTTATATGCGCCCTCTAGCTTGACCCCTTTGGGGGCTCAGGCCCTCGGGGAGGCCTTCAATAAGAAATACAATCTCCAGATCAAGGTGAATTATAACCCCGGTTCGTCCTTCACCAGGGACGTGGGGAAGGTGGTCGGCCTTGCGGCAACCGGTGTCCCTCCGGAGTGGGACTTGATGGTGATCCACGACGCCGGT
>JACPFH010000397.1 GCA_016183075.1 Deltaproteobacteria bacterium
AAAGCACGGCCTGCTGAACCCGATTCTCGTCAGGGCAGAAGCGGACGGGACATTCATCACCCTGGCCGGCTCTCGGCGACGGCGGGCTTATCGACACCAAAACAAACTAAAATGGATAGGGGTAAAAGCGGCGCTTGATGAAATATCGGCTGCTTCGAATAGTTGCTGAAGACTGGGGCGTATCTCCGGAACCCTAAGTCCAATTTCGATTCTCGGCGGGCGCACCACCCCCGACCGCCTCACACCTATCGCTCTACGGACTCAACCAGGTAAATATCCGGTAGCGATCGATACCTTTCCGCGCAGTCGATCCCGTAGCCCGCGACAAACCCGCTCTTCAGGTCGAAGCCGACGTAGTCCACAGGCACGTCGATGAGACGCCGCTCCTTCTTGTCAATCAGCGCGCAGACCCTCAGGGAGGCGGGTTGCCTTTGGCGCAACGATCTCAAGACAAAATCGACCGTCAGGCCCGTGTCTAAAATATCTTCCACGACCAGGACATGCTTTCCGGTCACCGGAATCTGAACGTCCTTGGTAAGAGCGATCTGCTGCGAGGATTCGGTGCCGAGACCGTAACTGGATACGCCGATGAAGTCTACCGTTACCGGCACTTTTATAAGCCTGATGAGATCGGCAAGGAAGACAAACGTCCCCCTGAGGATGCCTACGAGGACGAGCTCTTTATCGGCATAATCGCTGTTGATTGCTTCGGCTAACGCCCTTACTCGCTCTGCAATCGCTTGCCTGGAGTAAAGAAGAGTAAGCTTGTCCATGAAAAGGTCAACTTTCTCCGAAAAGAGGAACAAACTCGGCTCTCCTTACGTCTACCAGACCTCGATCCGTGATTCTGAGCTCCGGAATAACCGGTAGAGCGAGAAAAGAAAGAGCCATGAAGGGGTCCTGAAGAAGGCATCCCAACTTCTGGGCCGCTCTCTTGAGCTCTCTCGATGCAACCACGACATCTCCCAGGGCGCGATCGGACATGAGGCCGGCGACAGGCAGCGGGAGAGCGGCCACCCGGCTTCCTCCTTTCACCACAACCTGCCCTCCTCCCATGTCCGCTACTTCACAAGCTGCGGCTTTCATTTCCTCGTCGCTAGCTCCCACGACGATGATGTTATGGGAGTCGTGAGCCACGGAAGAGCCCAGCGCGCCGCCTTTGAGGCCGAACCCTTTGACAAAACCGACGCCCACGTTTCCGGTGGCATGATGGCGCTCGACGACGCTCAGCTTGAGAATGTCGTTATCCGGATCGGAGACCACAAAGCCGTCTTCCACCTTTGCCTTCGCCATAACCGACCGGTTCAAAATCTGTCCCGGTATGAGCTCCATGACTCGTATCCGCTCGCCTTGCGCCGCAACCGATAGCCTCGAAAGCCCCGACCAATCCACACTGAAAGAGCCGTGGCCTGCCGTTATGGGCTCAGGAGAGGGGAGCTGAAGGAGCTTTCCTTCCTCAGCCACGAGCCTACCGCCCTTAAACACTTTCAGGACGCGAAGACGCTCCAGATCCTCGAGAACGACCAGATCGGCTTGGTATCCCGGCGCCACGGCGCCAAGCTGTTCCAACCCAAAATAAGCTGCGGCGTTGATCGTCGCGATCTGAATGGCAGTGACGGGTTTCATGCCCAACGAGACCGCTTTTCGAACCATGAAGTCGAGATGACCTTCCTCCCAGAGATCTTCAGGGCCCCGGTCATCCGAAGCAAATAGAACCCGCCGGCTGTTCTCTGCGGTGACTGCGGGAAGGAGATCCGCGAGGTTTCTCGCGACTGACCCTTCGCGGATCATCACGTACATTCCCAGCCGAAGCTTGTCGCGAGCCTCTGCGGCGGTGGTGCATTCGTGGTCGGAGCGAATGCCGGCGCCAATGTATGCGCAAAGATCTTTCCCTGTCAGGCCCGGCGCGTGGCCATCCACCCTCCTTCCCCCTCCGAGCAAAATCTTTTCCAGCACTTCGCCGTCACCGGCTAAAACACCGGGGTAATTCATCACCTCGGCGATCCCGAGGACCCTCTCCTGCTCTAAGAGCGGCACAAGCTCGGCCGCCGAGAGACGATGCCCTGAGGTTTCCAGATTCGTGGCCGGAACACACGATGAAAGCATGACATAAATCGACGCCGGCAGCTCTCGACTTGATGCCAACATAAAGCGGATTCCCTCCACCCCCAGGACATTGGCGATCTCGTGTGGGTCGATCACGGCCGCAGTGGTCCCTCTGGGGATTACGGCCCGCGCATATTCGGATAAGAGGAGCTTGGAGCTTTCCACGTGGACATGCCCGTCGATAAAACCAGGCGCGACATAGGAGCCCCGCAAATCGACTTCCACATCGCTTTGGTAGTCTCCAATCCCCGCGATTGTCTCCTTCCAAATAGCGATGTTCCCGTCGTGAATCTCACCGGAAAGGACGTTGACGATTTTACCGTTCTTCAGAACCAGGTCGGCCGGGTGTTTTCCTCGTGCGACTTCAATGAAGTCCCGAAGATTCTCTAAACTGCGCGCCGCCCTCATGAAAGCACCACCGCGAAGATGATCACACGTCAAAACGCATCGGGGAACCCACACGGAAGCGGCATTTAGGCATGCGCTACGCGCTCTTCGCGTAATCGTTTCTCGCTCACAGAAATGAGCGTGCCGACAGCCCGCCGGAGGTCTTCGTTCCAAAAAAGATCCTCAATGGCC
>JACPFH010000392.1 GCA_016183075.1 Deltaproteobacteria bacterium
CCTTCGCAGACTCGGAGACAAAGTGCTCCTTTCTCCTCACATGGTCTCTTCCAACATCGGCAGCGGGCTTAAGCCCGGCATCCGCTGGGCGACCGACTCGGTGTTCCACGCCTTGCGCGGCGAGGTTCCCGACAACGTTTACAACAAAGAGGTCATTTCCCGTTGGGAGAGCCGCTTCGGCGGGAAGAGCGTGTTAGGCTGAGAAACCCAGCTTGCTCAGATCTGCCGGTATTTCCGGCTGCGAGGGCCGCTGCGACACGAGCGACAGCGGGGCTGAAATCCTGGCGCATGAACGAGCCATGACGATTGTCAAGAAAGTCTCCGAATGGGTCCGCAAGCTGAGCGGCCAGGCGGCGCCTGAGAAAGGATCAGGCCCGAAAGAGAAAGTCCCGCTGGGAATGAAGCGATGTCCTCAATGCGCGAAGCTGATCTTGAGGAGCGCGGTACGGTGCGTGCATTGCGGCCATTTTTTCTCGCCCGCAACGCAGTAGCGGGGATATTCTTTACCGCTCCCGCTCGCCGCGAATGAACTCTTCGGTCATTTGTTTGGCCAGATGATCGGGATACTGCTCCGGCGGGTGCTTCATTAGATACGCGGGCATTGAGATCAGCGCCCCGCTGATCTTTCGATCCAGGGCGAGCTTGATGCCCCGAATCATGTCGATGACGCAGCCGGCGCTGTTGGGGGAGTCCACCACGTTCAAGCGCAATTCCAGGTTGACCGGCGCTTCTCCGAATGCCTTTCCTTCGATCCGCAAAAAGCAGATCTTCTGATCGTTGAGCCAGGGAACATAGTCGCTCGGGCCGATGTGAATGTGCTCGCGGCCCAGAGGATTACCGATCTGGCTTTGGACAGCATCGGTTTTTGAGATCTTCTTGGTAACGATGCGCTCCCGGGAGAGCATATTCAGGAAATCCGTGTTGCCGCCCACGTTGAGCTGGTAGGTGCTGGCGATCTGCACGCCCCGGGCGTGAAAAAGTTTGGCCAGGGCTCGGTGCACGATGGTCGCCCCTAGCTGAGACTTGATATCGTCGCCGCCGACGGGAAGATTTCTTTCGGCGAATCTCCTCGCCCAGGTCCCGTCGGAGGCGATAAAAGACGGCATACAGTTGATGAGCGCGCAGCCGGCCTCGAGCGCGGCCGCGGCATAAAACTCAGTCGCTTTTTGACTTCCGACGGGCAGCTAGATCACCACGATGTCGGCGTTGGCTCTCTTCAATTCGGCCGCCACATCCACGGGTTTTTGGGCGTCATCGACGAGGAACGTCCTTTCATCCGGATGCTCGGCCATGTGGGCCGCGACGCCGTCCAGCGGCGGGCCTTTTTTTACTACGATGCCTTGCGGCGGAATTTCCCGGCAGAAAACGGTGGTGCAGTTCGGTTTTTCGAAGATGGCCGCGGTTAAGTCTTTGCCAATCTTTCTCTTATCGATGTCAAATCCAGCGACGAAGCGAATGTCCCCAATCCGGTAGCCGCCGAGAAGATTGTGCATCAATCCGGGAACCGGACGGTCATCGCCGGACACATGCCGGTAATAATGCACGCCCTGAACCAGAGAGCTGGCGCAATTTCCGACTCCCACAATGGCGATCCTGATTTCTTGCATGTCGTGCGGCATCTATGGTCTTATGGAGCCCACCAATACATATCGGAATTTCGGCCTTTAGAAAAGGCCATTTTGCACCAGGGCGGAAGCGCAGCGTGAGTCGCGCTGGGGAATTGAGAGCCGTCATGCTGGACCTTAAGGCGACGCGACACGTAAGCCCCCTGCTTGATTCCGTCGGCCGTTGGCTGGGGGGCGTGGGGGTAAGCCCCGTGGCGGTTTCGGCGCTGGGGCTTGCCGTTACGGGGGTCGGCGCTCTCCTGGTCGGCGCCGGCGAGCTTCTCATCGGGGCCCTGGTGGTCGGCGCAGGTTGCGCTCTTGACGCTTTGGATGGAGCCGTGGCGCGAGCCTCGGCAAGAGCTTCCGCGCGCGGCGCCATCGTGGACTCGCTCTTCGACCGGCTCGGCGAAACCTTTATGTGGACCGGTCTTGCCTACTATGTTGCCGGCAGACCCGCTCTGGTGGCGCTGTGCATGCTCTGCCTGGGGCTTTCGTTCATGATTTCCTATCTCCGCTCCAAGGCCGAGATTGCCGGCATTGAAGGGCGCGGCGGATGGATGGCACGGCCCGAGCGGGTCATCCTGTATGTGTTGGGCGCAGGCTCGGGCTTCATCGAACTCATGCTTTGGTTCATGATGTTTCTTACCGCCCTGACGGTCGTCCAGCGCTGGCGCCAGGTCTGGCTTCGGCTTCCGCAACGACCGTGATCACCAGTTTCTGGATCTGGCGTGCCGCCATTGCTCTCGCCCCGCTTCTTCCAGAGGCTGCGGCTCGCGAGCTCGGCACGAAGATCGGTTACCTGTATTCTTTCGTCGATCGGAAGAGGCTCGGAATGGCCGAGCGCCACATGGGCCGGGTGCTCGGAGGCGGGCATGATATCCGGGCTGCGGCGCGAGCGGTTTTTGCGAGCTATGGCAGGTATTGGGCTGAGCTTTTCTGGCTCCGCGCGGATCGGCTCGATAGGGTGGGGCAGCACCTCACCTTGGTGGGCGGCGAGTACCTGGCCGCGGCGCAGCAAGCCGGGAGGGGAATGATCTTAGCGGCGCCCCATCTCGGCAACTGGGAGGTTGGCGCTCGCGCATTGGTTGAGCGAAATATTCCCGTGACGGTGGCCGCGGAGGCGCTTTCTGATCGTCGCGTCAGCGACTGGTTCACCGCGACGCGCCGGATGCTCGGGATGGATGTGCTGCTGGTCATGGAAGGGAGTAATTTCGCGCTGGCGTTGGCGCGGAGGCTGAAGAAGGGCGGCGCGATCGCGCTCATGAGTGATCGCGATCTCACTCGCGCGGGCCATCATGTGCGGTTCTTCGGCGAGATCACCACTTTGCCGGCTGGGCCGGCGTTGCTGGCTGAGCTAACCGGGGCTCCCATTTTGCCGGCGGCTGTCTATTTTCGCCCCGGCGGCGGCCACCGAGTTGTGGTGCGTTCGCCGTTGGAAGAGATTAGGAGCGGCAGCCGGACTGAGCGCCTGCAAATGGTAACGCAGCAACTCGCAGGAGCCTTGGAGGCTCTGGTGCGCGAGGCCCCTACCCAATGGCACCTCTTGCAGCCAAACTGGCCGTCGGATTGCAGCGCTTTATGAAAATCGCCGTCGTCTGTCCTTATGCCCTGGACATCGTGGGCGGTGTCCAAGCTCAGGCTATACAGTTGACCCAAAGGCTGAGAGCCGGCGGGCATGAGACGTGGCTGGTGGGGCCGGTGGACGGCGGAACCAGCGAAGCCGACCACATCGGATCCACGGTCGGGATTCCCGTCAACCGCTCGGTTGCGCCGATCGCCTTAAACCCGCGCTCCGGGCGCCATGCCGTGCGGGCGACAGCGGGGGCCGACGTGGTCCATATACACGAGCCTTTTGTGCCGTTCGTCTCGCTCGGGGTTTTGGTGGAAGGCGAGGCGCCGAAAGTTGGCACATTCCACGCCGCGCCCGGCTGGGAAATCGCTATGGTCTACAAGACCGCCGCGCCGCTCCTTCGCCGCCTTGCCGGCCGCCTTGCGGTCGTTACGGCAGTGAGTCCGGTCGCCGCCTCGGCGGTAAGCTCGCTGATCAAAGCTGTCCGCATCATTCCTGTCGGATTCGACTTCGACTTTTATCAGCTCGCGATGCCGCGCTATCAGCAACGGGTCGTTTTTCTCGGCCGGGACGAGCCGAGAAAAGGCCTCACGGTCTTGCTTTCGGCTTGGGAGCGGACGCAGCGCGAAATTCCCACGGCCGAGCTGATGGTTCTGGGCGCCGCCCGGGCTGACGCGCTGCGGAACGTGCGCTACTTCGGATTAGTGGATGACGAAGTGAAACGCCGGGAGCTTGTCCAGGCGGCGCTTCTCTGTTCTCTAATGTGGAGCAGCTAGTGGCTGCTTTGGTCGAGCTCCTGCGCGATCCTGAGCGGGCACAGAGGCTGGGACAAGTGGCACGTGAAACTGCCAGGCAATTCTCCTGGGAGAATGTCATGCCGAAATATCTGGATGCCTATCGGGAAGCTATCGGCTAAGTTCTGCCGCGAATGAAGTCCCGAAGTCTACATTTGGATGCAATCCTGCGGAGCCGGAGAGTTGATTTTTGGTCAGGTGGGTTATAGGATGCGTCCCCTGGACGCGAGGAGGAAAGGTCGATGGCGCTTGTAGCCGCGTTGGCAGCCAGCCATGCTCCCAATATTCTCCTGGAGCCGGGCGCGGAGTGGGAGGATTTTATGAAGCTCCACTATCGCATGGCGCCACACGGAGCTTCATCGAAACCGTCGCTCGAGGCGCAGGGAAAATTGCGGCACGATGCCGAAAAAGCTTTCGCCGTTCTGCGCGCTGACTTAGCGGCCTCCAATCCCGATGTTTTGATTGTCGTGGCCAACGACCAGTTCGTTAACTTCTCCTTCAACAATATCCCGACCTTCTTCGTCAGCCTCGCCGATGAGGTCAGAGGGCGGTTCACGCGCCACAAATTCTACTACCGCAATCACAAAGAGCTGGGCCGGGCGGTTTTGAAGGCGGGCATGGAGAAGGGGGTCGATTTTTCCTTTGGCGAGCACGTGGAGTTGCAGCACACTCAGGTGGTGCCGCTCCATTTCATCCTGCCGGAGCCCACGATCCCGATTCTGCCGATCTATGTAAACACCTGGGTCGACCCGATCCCCACGCCCCGCCGCTGCTACCAGGTGGGCGAATTGATCCGGGAGGTCGCCGTCGCTTCGCGCGAGCGCGTCGCGATTGTCGCAACGGGCGGGCTCTCTCACTTTCCCGGGTCGCCGCGCATCGGCGAAATCGACACCCGGTTCGACCACGAGCTCCTGGAGTTGCTGCGCGCAGGAAAGGGTCGCGCGCTGGCCGATTACTCTTTGGAACAGGTCCTGCAAGCGGGGGATTCGGAGTTTCTGAACTGGATGGTGGTGGTGGGATGCGTAGGTGAGGCCAAGGCTGCCGCAACCTTTTACATACCGGATCACGTCGCGACGGGGTGGGGTTTTGTGAGCTGGCGGCTGTAAGCCAGTAACGGGTGGTAACGAATAGTAACGAACCGCAAGTGTTACGATGAGTTACTATTGCGTTGCTATTGCGTTACCGTAACTTTACGGAGGCGCGCATGAGCGCTTACGAACTTAATCGATTGCTTTTCGATCTTAAAATGAACGACGAAACCTGTAAAGCCGCGCTAACCGACTTCAGTCGGGTGATACAGCATTACGATTTGACCGCCGAAGAGAAAGAGGCGCTCAACGGCGGCGATCCGAGAAAGCTCCGTCAACTGGGAGCCCACGGCATGCTCGCCCTCTATATTATGCGGCTCCATCCGGACTTTCGCGGCAACATCTACTGGGAGCAAAAGTGACCGCATTTCGCGCGTTACGATTCGTTACCATCCGTTACAGGTTGCGCGTCGGTCTCGTAATGCGTGGTAACGCGTCGTAATTGGTTGATGCGAGTCGTGTGAGAGCACTGAGATAAAAGAATGGATCTGGGTTTGCAGGGCAAGGTGGCGCTCGTCGCGGGCGCGAGCCAGGGGATAGGCAGGGCGATCGCCATGGGTTTTGCTCGGGAAGGGGCAAAGGTTAGCATTTGCGCTCGCGGGGAGAAGAGGCTTCAAGCGGCGGCGGAAATGATCCGGCGCGAGACCGGGGGCGAACTTCTGGCCACCGTTGCTGATATGGCCCGTGTGGAGGACATCCAGAGGTTTGTCAGCCGTAGCGTGGAAAAGTTCGGTCGGCTGGATATCGTGGTTACGAATGCCGGTGGGCCACCGCCCGGAGAATTCATGAAATTCACCGATGAGGATTGGGAGAATGCCTTTCGGTTGAGCTTTCTGAGCGCGCTCAGGCTTATACGCGAAGCGGTGCCGCACATGCGCAAAGCCGGGGGCGGGCGGGTTATCAATATCACTTCCATCGCGGTCAAAGAGCCTATCGCGGGACTCATCCTTTCGAACGCCTTGCGCAGCGGCGTTATCGGTCTGGCGAAAACGCTCTCGCGGGAACTGGCCAAAGATAACATCCTGATCAACAACATCTGTCCGGGTAGGATCGATACCGAAAGACACCGCAAGCTCAGCGAAGACCGGGCCAAGAGGTCGAACCAGCCGCTGGAAGAAATCGAAAAGCAGATGAAAGGCGAGATCCCGTTGGGGCGCTTTGGGGCGCCCGAAGAGGCGGCGGACCTGGTGGTTTTCTTGGGCTCCGAGCGGGCCAGCTATATCACCGGCGCTACGATCCAGATCGACGGCGGCTTGGTGCGGGCGATTCAGTAGTGGGTTCACCGGGAGCCTCGCTTACTGAGGTGAAAAGGCATGATTCTATATTTTATCCAGTGGGATCTTCCGGATCAGAAAGCCAACCTTACCATTTACGCCAATAAGGCGAAAAATGACTGGCTTCCGACCACCCTTTCCCATCCCGGGGTGGTGGAGATCCGAAACTACCGCAATCCCCTCGAGGTTACCCCTCAGGTGGCGATCAGCATCGAATTTGACACGCTGGAGGCCTGGCGGGACTACGTGGAGTCCGAAGACTACGTTCGGATCATGCGGGAGTTGCGCATTCTCGGCTGCCGTAGCTTCGCGACCCAGCTCTGGGCGCCCTCCAGGTACTTTCCCGAGTCTCTCAAGCCAGAGAAGTAAAAGTGAGAAAGAACACAGCCTTTTTCCCATTCGTAGGAAAGATTGACTCCTAATCTCTTCCCCAGTCTCCTTCAAAATTGCGTCATATTAACCAATTACGACCTGAATAGGCAGGACCAGTAGTCCTGGCATGTAGGTTGCTGACGACAAAGTGGGTCATTCCACGGCACATGATTCTGCTGAAAAAGTGGTCTTGCATGCTTCGATGGGCTCAGCATGAACGGAAGATCGTCAACGCTATCAATGTAATTCCCGTTCGCCCTGAGCCTTGTCGAAGGGTGAACGGGGGTTTTTCAGCGGAATCAGCACGTAACATATGAGGAGGCAGGACCGATGAAAAGAGGGCTTTTGGCGTTTGCCTTTGCGCTTGTCATGCCTGCGGTGATTGTTTCCACGCATTCGGTTGCGTCAGCTGTATGGTACGGAAGCTTTTGGTGGGACAAGGACCAGAACGTTTATACCATCATCAGCGTGACGAACATAGGCAGTGTAAGTGAGATCGTGACCGTCAATTTCCTTAACATGGGCGGGACCAAACTTACTGACTACACTACTGTGGGGGCATAGCGGCTACGAAGGGGGGAATGGGAAGCGTTACGATCGTCGGCAGCAGCGAGGACGAGGGAAATCTTCTTGTGAATGGGGCTATCGTTGTTTTCAAGAAACGTACCACGCAGGCAGCATTCCCGTTGAACTGGACTTGGAAGTAGGTGTACGTGCCACCGCAACCTTAAGTCGGTTTGCGGGTTAGGGTGGGAGGTGGGCAGGTCGGACGCGCTCCTCTTGGGGATCGCGCGATCGAGCAAAGACTGAAACCGCAACTCGTAACCCTCAAGGATCGGAGATGAAATGAAGAAGAACACGTTCTTATTGAAAAGCGGTATCTATGGAGCTTTGTGCTTCCTGGTGGCGATGGGATGGGTGGCTCCAGCGCGGGCGATCGTTCCTGTCAATGGTGTGCCGCCGACCCTCACCCCGGTTACCATCAACAACGGCGCGGGCGACCAGACTGATCCGCACATCAGCGGGGACTGGGTAGCGTACACCTCGGATGCTTCGATCCGCTATTACAACTTCACGACCAACACCGACGCGGAGATTCCACGTGGGGCTTCCGCCCGCGATCTGCTCTCGGACATCAGCGGCAGCAAGATCGTCTTCTCTCGCGTAATCACCGGAGTGAAGACGGCGGTGATGGTGTTCGACGCGTCGACCCCCGCGGTGGCTCCGATCGAGATCGACGAAGCGCTGGGCAGCAACCGCCTCGGCTCGGCGATCGGTGGCAACACCGTCGCGTACATCGACTTCGTGCTCCGCCCGGAGGGCGAGATGGTGATTCATGATCTGGCCACCTCGACCAGCCAGCGGATCACCAGCGACGCGTCTTTTGACCAGAATCCGTCGGTCTCGCCCGACGGCACCGTCGTCACCTGGGAGCACTGTCCCACCTCGTCCACCAACTGCGACATCTGGCAGGCGGTGAAGAGCGGAACGAGCTGGACCGTCGGACCGACGATGGACTCGACAACCCCCGAGGGCAACCCGGACACCAACGGCAGCCTCGTCGTCTACGACTCGATCCGCGGGTTGGACCGCGGGGACATCTTCTGGCGCCCGGTTACGGGCGGCGCCGAAGTGCAGTTGCAGATGCCGAGCGTCGAAGCGAACCCGAGCATCGCCGGCAACCTCATCGCCCTGGAGAGCCGACCCACGCTGTTTTCGACCACCGACATCTTTGTCTACGACATCACTACGAACGTCCTTTACCAGATCACCGACACCCCGCTGGTGACCGAGCAGTTGAACGACATCACCGTGTTGCCGGACGGCAGAATTCGGGTGGTGTGGGCGAGCGATGAAGACGGCTTCGATGCACGAAATGTGAAAGCTGCCACGTTTGCACTCGTGGCATCCCCAACGGATCTGCTTCAGCAGTTGATCGACACCGTAGCGGCGTTCAATCTTCGCCGAGGGATCGCGAACAGCCTTGACGCAAAGCTGTCGAATGCCCAAAAAGCGCTCGAGACGGCCCGGTCGGACGACACTGCAGGCGCGTGCGGAATGCTCGGCGCATTCATAAACGAAGTGCAGGCCCAGTCTGGTAAGGCACTCACCGTCGATCAGGCAACAGAGCTTATCGATTTGGCAAACCAGGTGCTAACTGCTTTGGAGTGCCAGTGATTGTACGCCGGCGGGCGATGCTGCCGGCAACCTGGTCCAGGCCAATTTCAATGTGAGAGTAAAAGGAACGCCGGAACAGATCATGGACCTGGTTGAGCTTGACAAGAGCATGACACTGCCTCCGGTTATTGACCCAATCACAGATGTAGTTGTTACGCTCCCGCCGAACTCAACGGAAACTCAACGACGGTAATATCCCCGACACCGACCGCGACGACGAGTCCGGCTTCGGGCGCGGTCTTTCCGGTTGGCACAACGACGGTTACGGTTAGAGCCACCGACGACGCGGGCAACATCGCTACGGGCAGTTTCACCGTTGCGGTACTGCATAATTTCTCGGGCTTTCTCCAGCCGGTTGATGAACTGCCTACGCTAAACGTAAAATGATAGGAATCTGCTTTGAGGAGTGGCCACCAAGAATCGAAGAATTCCCGAAACGGCCACTCGTTGCCG
>JACPFH010000379.1 GCA_016183075.1 Deltaproteobacteria bacterium
AGTGGCTCGCCGCAAAGACGCCGCTCAAGTTCGGCGCTGTTGGACCCGGGACCGCGACCTACGACATCACCAAGATTATTGTGGCAACCGTGGGGCTGCCCATTCAACTGGTTTCCGGTTACAAAGGGACGGCGGAAATTCGGCTCGCCTTCAACAGCGGGGAGGTTCATGGGGTGACCAACGCTTGGGAGTCATTCAAGGCGAGCTGGCCCAAGGAACTTGCCGCCGGCGCTGTCGTGATTGTGCTACAGGCGATCCCACGGCGCCATCCGGAGCTTCCCAACGTGCCTCTGGTTATCGATTTTGCCAAAACGGATGAGGCGCGAAAACTCATCCAAACAGGCGTCCACGACTATGCAGCCGTTGCTCGTCCTTACGTTCTGCCTCCCGGTACGCCGAAAGAGCGAGTGCAAATCCTGCGCAAGAGCTTGATGGATACCATGAAGGATCCGGAGTTCGCGGGCGAGGCCAAGAAGGCGAGGCTGGACATTCAGCCGCTGAGCGGCGAAGAGCTGGCAGCGATCGTGGCGAGAACGTTCAAGCTCGACCCTGAATTGGTGGAAAGACTCAAGGAGATCGTGAAGTAAGCCGGCAATTGAGGGCTCGCATGGCCAAAGACCTGCCCGGTTTCATCGCGGAGATGGAAGAGAAGTCGCCCGAGGATGTGGTGCGCGTGAAGAAACCCGTTTCTCCTCGCTACGAGATGTCCGCGATTCTCACCCATTTGGAAAAGAAAAAACGCTTTCCGCTCTTGCTCTTCGAGAACGTCGAGGGAGGCAGAGCGTCGGTAGTGATCAACGCCCTGGCCAGCCGCCGCCTGATGGCAATGGCGTTGGAAACAAAACCCGAAGACCTGGCCAGGAAATTTACCGACCGCCAGGCAAAGCCGATTGCGCCTGTGGAAGTGAGCGACGGGCCGGTTCAGGAAGTGAGCAAAGTCGGCGATGACGTGGACCTGGCTGAGATCCCGATGCTGACCCACTATGACGTCAACGCTGCGCCTTACATCACGGCGGGGATCGTCGTCGCCCGGGACCCCGATACCGGAGTCAGAAACACGAGCTACAACCGCCTCATGATGGCCGGGAAGCGAGAACTCAGGATTTTCATGGCCATCGGGAGGCACCTCTGGACCCTGCACAACAAAACAGAGCGCCGCAACCAATCCCTCCCCATCGCTATCGTGATCGGCGTCCATCCGCTCTTTTCTCTGGGGGCTCAAGCCTTTACGCCGGCCGACGAGGATGAGTTCGCTGTGATCGGCGGTATGATGAACGAGCCATTGCGCCTGGTCAAAGCGAAAACGGTGCCTTTACTCGTGCCGGCTCATGCGGAGCTTGTCATCGAGGGACGCATACTCCCCCACGTCCGGCGCGAGGAGGGACCGTTCGGGGAATTTACCGGCCACGCGGTCGAGAAGGACGAGCGTCAGGTCATCGAAGTAAGCGCGATCACGCACCGAAAAAACTACATCTTCCAGGACATTCACGCGGGATACACCGAACACAAGCTTATGGGCGCGGTTCCTCGAGAGGCCGCGCTGCTGAAGGCCGTGCGCAACGCCGTCCCGACCGTGAAAGACGTGTGCATGCCCGTTTCGGGAAACTGCCGGTTCCACGCGTACATCTCCATCGCGAAACGGACTCCGGCGCAGGCGAAAAACGCCATTTGCGCCGCCATCGCCGCCGACATGTTGCTCAAGCATGTGGTCATTGTGGACGAGGACATCGATGTTTTCGACGAGGAAGCGGTCCTCTGGGCCGTCGCCAACCGTTTCCAGGCAGATCGCGATCTCGTGGTTATTGCCAACGCTCAGGGAAGCGAGCTGGATCCCACGGCAGGGCCGGGGGGCGTCAACGCGAAAATGGGTATCGACGCGACCAAACCCCTGACCGGTTTCCCGCCGCCGCTGCGGGTCCCCGATGAGATCATGGATCGGATCCGCCTGGAAGATTTCCTGCCGCAGTTGTCCAAATCATCAAAGAGTGTACGATGAAGGCGCTGAAACCGGGCGCACAACTTCATAAAGGAGGCATGAACCGTATGGAGGAAGGCCATAAGGTGCGAGCGGAAGTCGTAAAGGTTCGTCACCAGTGTCCTCTCGGCCACAAGGTGGGCGATGCCTGGGAGATCGAAGAGAAGACGCCCGAAGGGCTCTGCATCTACGCGTTCCTTGCCTTCGCGCCCGCGTGGAGCGCGCTCAGGACCGGCGGGAAGTTTTCGTGGGAAGAGGACGGGGAGGCGGTGCACTTTGCCTGTCCCGATGAGGGAGAAGTCGTCTTTGAGCTACGCCGGGTGCGAGAGTAATTTCGGCGCGATTCCCTCGAAAGCCCCTCGGGGGCCGAGTTATCAGGCCGCCGCCGATGGATTACGCTCCCTCGGGGAGCGCGCTCTCGGCTGCGGCCGATGGGCCTGTGCCATGAGTTATACCGCTTGTAACCGGACGTCCGCAGCCTCGCTCGCGCTTCTCTCGGTCGCGGGCAAAGAGGTCCGCGGCCTTCCTCCTCGTCCCCCTCGGGCTTC
>JACPFH010000380.1:0-3910 GCA_016183075.1 Deltaproteobacteria bacterium
CTTTCTCGGTGAATTTGATCGCGTTGCTGATCAGATTGCGCAAAATATGCATGAGCTTTGTCCGGTCCGTCTTGATCGTGGGCAGGTGGGAAGGGTAATCCCACTTGAGCGTGATGTCTTTTTCCAGAGGGATTCGGTACAGCAATCTGAGTTCGCTCAGAAAATCGCTCAAGCTGAAGTTGACCTGGAGCATTTTGATCTCCTCGGTCTCGAAGATCGTCGCTTGGAGGATGCTTTCGATCATCTCCAGCAGATTGCTGGAGCGGCTGAGCACGCGGTTTAGCGACTCCTCCTGCTCGGTGTTGAGCGGGCCAAAGATTCCGTCTCGGACCACTCCCGTATAACCGATGATGGCCGTCAGCGGCGTGCGCAGCTCGTGGGAGATCAAGCTCAGGAACTCGCTTTTGACTCTATTGGCCCGCTCGATCCGCGTTTGCTCATAGAGCTGGGATTTTTGGATGGCAATAGCTGCCTGGGTTGAGAGCATGGAGAGAAACTCGACCTCCTCCTCGCTGAACTGGTGTCCTTTATGGGCATAGAAGCCGAGAACGCCGAGCATCTCGTCCTTGGCCAGCAGGGGCACCTCCAGATAGGAGACAAAGCCGTATCTGCGAAAGATGTCGATGCTGCCCGGGTCAGCGTAGGCCTTATCCAACCGGATAGGATAACCATTGGTAGGAAGCGGGCGTGCGAGCTTGCGCTTGGAATCTCGGCTGGCGGTCTTGTGAGCCTCCCGCCACTCCTTCTCCTCGATGTTGCGGCAAGCGATGGGCTCCAGCGCCCCGGTATCTTTCTCGTAAAGCCTTACCGTAGTGGCGGAGTTGGGCAGGACGAGGTCGACCTTCTCCAGGAGAAAGCTCAGCAGCGTCTTGAGGTCCAGGGTCGAGGTGATGGCCACGCTGGCATCGACAAGCGCGGCCTGCAGTTCGCGGCGCTGTTGCAAGTGCTCTGCGCCAACCTTCCGTTCCCTGCGCGCCTCCGCGTCGCGCAGCTCTCGCTCAACGCTGGAGGCAAGCCGCGCCAGGTTGCTCTTGGCGATGTAATCATGGGCGCCAGCTTTGAGCGCGGTGACGACGGTTTCCTCAGTCCCCTCGTCTGCCACAATGAGGAAGGGTAGGTCCAGCCCCCTTTCCCTTACGAGGGCGAGAGCGTTGAGGCCGCTAAAGTTGGGTATGTTGGAATCCGCGATAACGAGTTGCCAGCCTGGCTGAGCCAGGGCGGCAGCCATGCTCTCGGCTGAGTCGACGCGTTGAAAGCTTGGCTCGTAGCCCCGCGCTCGAAGCTCGCGGACCATATGCTTGGCTTCCTCCTCGGAGTGGTCAACGATCAGGACGTGCAGTGGCTTTCGCAGTGGACGCGTCACGATTGCACCGGTTCCGTTTCACAATAATCTTCCGATAACTGCCCGCAGGATTTGCGGGGAGGTCGTCTTGGGAAGAAACTCCGCTACGCCGGCTTCCATGGCTTTGGCTTTGAAATCCTCGCTCCAGATCGTGTACGCGATCACGGGAATGGCTGCCGTCTGCGGATTCCGCTTGAGCGCTGCGGTCGCTTCGATCCCGTCCATCCCAGGCAGCCCCAAGTCCATGATAATTAGGTTCGGGGATTCCGCAAGGGCCTTTTCGATTCCCTCCGGAGCGGCCATCGCCTCGACGACCTCGTACCCGACGGGACGCAGAATGGAGGTTAGAATCTCTCGAAAGTCCCAGTTGTCTTCGACGACAAGAATCTTTGTCGGCATCGCGTCAAACCTGCGCCAGGGCCGTCCGCCTGTTGCCCGAACCGGCGTCAATCCGGTTCGGAAAAGTTTAGGCGCAGGCGGACCTCTTCCACCAAGAACCACAACGATTGAGCAATTTTCGGGCCAGATGAGTGGTATTGTCATCGTCTGTCATAGTTTGGAGCTTTTTTTCCTGAATTTCAAGAAGTTCTGCCCACGTATACGTCGCTTATATTGCCTTAAGGACGCTCATTTTGATGCCATTTAAGGTAAAAGGTGGCCGAAAAATGGCACAAGTTTATTCTTTCAAACTTTTCCTCGTGCAAGGCCGTACCAGACTAATAGGAACACCCCGAGCGATATAAGTCCCATGGCCAAGAACCCGCCGTCATAACCTAAGACCTCAATGAGTATCCCTGCTACGAGGGGTCCGAACATACTCCCTAGCGAGGTCGCGGAACGGGAAAGCCCCAGGCTCAATCCTTTGGCTGCATCGCCCGCGGATTGAAGGGCACAGGTTGTGGAGCCGACGTTAGTGAAACCGAATCCCATGGTCATGATTGAAAGCGGGATCAGCAGGGTCAGAAAGTCGCTTCCATAGATCTCCAGGGCAAACATGGGGACGCCTATGAGTACTCCCATCAGGATAACGCGAGAGGTGCCCATCCGGTCACAGAGCCACCCTCCGCTGAGGCGCCCGAAGGTGTCTGCTAGGCGCGACAGGCTCACGATGGTTCCGACCACATCGAGGGCCAAGCCGCCGCGAGCCACAGCTAAGAAGGGAAAAGCAACGCGAGTCACTCCAACTAGAAAAAGGAATGCCTGGAAGATCGCGAGGCACGCGGCAAGAAAATGCGGCCGGAGGAGCAGGTCACGTCCCTCCCGCCAAAGCGCGACGCTGCCGCTTAGTCTCGGTTTGCTCACCCGTTGAGCCCCTGCAAGGAATATAAACAGAAGCGACACGGCTTGAGGCAACGCATAAACAAGAAAAAGGGCATTCACTCCCCATCTCGCCCCGACGATTCCGCCCAGGGCTGGACCCAGAGTGAAGCCAATGCCTAGCGCCGCAGCGATGTGTCCTTGTGCCCGGCCCTGTTGCCCGGGTAAAGATTGATCGGAGGCTATTTTCCTCAAATAGAGGCTGAACATGGCCTCGGTGAGACCAAGAATGGCCCAGACGCTTAAGAAAGCGGCCATAGAATACTGGAAAAAAATTCCGCAGGCGCTCGCCGCTAAACCGATGATAACGGCTGCGATCAAGAGCATTCCTGAGCTGAAGTAAGTTGCAAGGACACCGGACAACAGATCGGAAGAGATGCGCCCCATGCCGTTCATGACCAGAGGTGTTCCCGCCATAGCAACCGAGTAGCCGTGCTCCTTCATAAAAAAAGGCGCGAGCGTGGCGGCCCCCAACGCTCCCGAGGCCTGAAAGATCGCGGCTAGGGCGTAGTGAGTTATGGGTGAGATCTTCATGTAAGAAATGCTTCCGCAAAATTGGCACCGTGACATGATGGGTCGGTGGAGTCAACACGGAATCCAGGTCTGTTGACACGGGCTAATCGGTTTACTATTTATGCTTCTTCGTCGCGGCCGATCCGTTGAAAAGAGAATTCTCTTAAGAAAAGGAGAGGAGAACCATGGCGCGGATACTCATTATCTCAACTCACGGGTCAGAGGATCCGACTCGTGCCGGGGTGGCGTTTGTCCTGGCCAAAGGGGCCGTTGAAGCCGGACACAAACCGGAGGTGCTCCTTGCCGGCGACGCGAGCGTCCTGGCACGAAAAGTCGTAGCCGACAGTGTCTTGCCCATGGGCTTACCGCCGCTCAGGGACCTCATGCAGTTCGCAATGGATAATCAAGTTCCTGTTTACACGTGAGGGCTTTGCGGTAAGGCCCGTGGGGTCACCGACGATGATCTGAAATGGCTAAACTCAAGGTGGACGACGCCGAAGGAGGCGGCGCAGCTAGCCGTCGATGCTGACCGGGTAATCAGCCTGTAAGGACGTTGCACGCCCGCTTAACTGAACCGGGATTAACTCCGACTGCTCGGGGCGCTTCTATGCCGCCCGGCGGAGGCTTTCACCGACAAGGATTAGATCTTTGTCGCCAAGCCTTAGCACCGGGTCGCCATCCTCATCATGCCACAGGCCTAGCTCGTCCGCGTCAAACTTCACAAGGAAGCGGTTCCCT
>JACPFH010000380.1:3924-5721 GCA_016183075.1 Deltaproteobacteria bacterium
CACAAGGAAGCGGTTCCCTGGCCTATCCTCGACCTGCTTAATGATACCGGAACGCTCAGGCAGCCACGGGTGGCGACTTACCAGCTTGACTCGGTCTCCGGTCTGAAGACTGGCCCGACTCGTTGAAGCCATTTTTTGCCTCCTGTTCGCGCCGTAAGGTAAAGACGCTGAAAACATCCCAACTTACCTGAGCTTTTACGCAAAGCGCATGCCAGACAAATCTTTTTGTACGACTTGTTGAATTTTAAAAGCGAATTTAAAAACGGGTGCGTTTGATGGGCAGCAAATCAAGGCAAACAATGACAAATACGGGCACAGATGCCTAAAATTTACGCTGGGACGCTCAGTGGAAACCCGCAAAGTCGGTCTGTCGTTATGAGGATCAGCTATTTTCCAAATCCTCTGGCGGGACGAGCCCGTGGCGCAGCGTGTTCTCGCTGATCGTGCGCGGTTCGAGGAACTGAAGCAAATAATCCGGGCCGCCGGCTTTTGAGCCGATGCCGGATAGCTTGAGCCCGCCAAAGGGCTGGCGTCCCACGATGGCCCCCGTGATCCCGCGGTTGATGTAAAGGTTGCCCGCGCGAAACTCGCGCCGCGCCCTTTCAATGTGGGCGGGCGAGCGTGAGAAAAGCCCGCCGGTCAACGCGTACGAGGAACGATTGGCCAGCGCGAGGCCCTCCTCGAAGTCGCGCGCCTTCATTACCGAGAGCACCGGGCCGAAGATTTCCTCCTGGGCGATGCGGTGCTGTGGGGCGATACCGGTAAAGATCACCGGCCCGATGTAACAGCCCTCTTCGGTCGGGGCTTGAAGCTCGACGACGCAGTTTCCCTCGCGCTTGCCCAGATCGATATAGCCGGTGATCTTTGCGTGGGCCGTGGCATCGATGACCGGTCCGACGAAGTTTCGGGGATCCTTGGTCGGGCCGATCTTGAGGCTCTTTACCGCTTCGACGAGCCGCTCGAGCAAGCGGTTATGCACCTCTTCGACAATGATGAGTCGGGAGGCAGCGGAGCACTTCTGTCCCTGATATCCGAAGGCGGAATCGATAATATGGGTAACAGCCTCGTCCAGATCGGCATCGGCATCCACAATGATTGCGTTTTTGCCGCCCATTTCACAGACGACACGTTTTACATGGGCCTGGCCCGGCTGGTGCACATGAGCCTCCCGCAGAATCTCCAATCCCACCTCGCGCGACCCGGTGAAGGCGATCAAGTGAATGGCCGGATGGCGCACCAGATAGGCTCCCAGTTCGCCGCCGCCTTGTAGAAGATGGCAGCAGTCGGCGGGGAGACCAGCCTCGCGCAAGATGTCGAGCAGGTGCGCCCCCATGACCGGCGACTGCTCGGCGGGCTTTGCGATTACGCAGTTGCCGGCAGCCAGGGCGGCTGAAGTCATCCCGGTGAGGATTGCCAGCGGGAAATTCCACGGCGCGATCACGACGGCTATCCCTCGGGGCTCGTAAATATAGTGGTTGGTTTCGCCGGGGATCTTCTGCGTGAGCCGCGGCTCGGAAAATCTGAGCATTTCACGCCCGTAGTATTCCAGATAGTCGATGGCTTCCGTTACGTCCGCATCCGCCTCGCGCCAACCTTTCCCGACCTCAAAGACCTCCCATGCCGCAAGCTCCAAACGCCTGTCGCGCATGACGGAGGCAGCGCGGAAGAGGGTCGCTGCGCGCTCTTTGGCCGCCGTGGCAGCCCAGGTGGGGAAGAAACGCTGCGCGATACCGATCGCTTCCTCCGCTTCGTTTATTCCCGCTACTGGTACCCGGCCCACGATCTCCTTGGGGTTTG